>NZ_JANKAS010000021.1 GCF_024622505.1 Irregularibacter muris | reverse complement strand
TTTTCTAGACAAGCTACTTCCATGGAACCCACAGGTTCAGGCAGCATGCAAGTCGAAATAATAGATAATAATGGCGGCCATTTGGCCGCCATTATTTATTGGTACATGTTATTAAAAGACGCTTACGCAGTAACATACAAAAGACTTAAAGAAAATAGTATGATCTATGATAGTTCTATCTACTTCCCATCAGATTTGCCATCATATGAAATAGACACATCTGAGTATGATCTGCTTATGGGAGGTGGTCATCTATGAGAGAAGAGATTAGCCTATACCAAAGAAAGCTAAAACTCTCCAATAATCTTATGGAGATCTATCCATTCATTGAAGCGGAGACAGAAGACCGTGAGGAAAAAAGGCGCATTAGAAACCTTAACAATGCTGGATTTCATGTAGTCAAATCTCTGGAGGGTTATGATTTTTCACAAATCAGGTTTCCTGAATCTTTGCAGCTCCATAATATTGAGTCCTTATCCTTTCTTGAAAAGAAGGAGAACCTGATACTCTATGGCGCAGTAGGAACTGGTAAGACACATCTGTCTGTGGCTCTTGGAGTTAAGGCAATCAATCAAGGTAAAAAAGCTGTATTTTACCGCGTTCATGATCTGATCAATCAGCTTGAATCAGAAGATATAAAGAAAGCCAACAAGGTTCACAAAAAAATCGCCCAGGCTGACCTATTGATACTCGATGAATGGGGCTACCTGCCTCTTCATCAAGAAGGGGCTAGGCTATTGTTTGATATTATCTCCCTATGCTATGAGTCCAAAAGCATCATCATTACCACTAATATTGAGTTTGGCAGGTGGAAGGGCTTCTTGTTTGACGAAAAGCTCACAGCTGCAATAGTTGATAGACTTGTACATCATTCACATATGTTAATATTTACAGGAAAAAGCTATCGCATGACAAACTCATTGATGAAGTAATTTTGGGTTGGTACTGGTAATTGTATTTTTGATTGCCAAAAGTTGCATTTTTATATTGCCAAATACATGTGAAAGCTTTAGAAATATAAGTATTTACATTCCACTTTGGTTCTATTAAAACATATTTACAGATGAGGGTGACGTAGTAATAGATCCGGATTTACATTCCACTTTGGTTCTATTAAAACGGGAGCCCCATGGTGGCACGCTTGGTTAACAGGCATATTTACATTCCACTTTGGTTCTATTAAAACAAGTAAATGAGGCAGTTGAAGAGTATAGACAGAAATAATTTACATTCCACTTTGGTTCTATTAAAACGTTTGATGCACATTTGGCAGATGATGTGTCTGCTCAATTTACATTCCACTTTGGTTCTATTAAAACCTGCATCTCTCATCCTGTTTAATAATTCTGTGTTTATTTACATTCCACTTTGGTTCTATTAAAACTACTACCCTAGACAATGGTAGGTTCAGCGATAGGCATATTTACATTCCACTTTGGTTCTATTAAAACTAAGAGAAGAAAGCTACAAACTATTAAATCAAAGAAATTTACATTCCACTTTGGTTCTATTAAAACAATATTCTTTGCTGCAAGGAAAGCAAGCAAGAAATAAATTTACATTCCACTTTGGTTCTATTAAAACATTTTGCGAATAATTATTTATCAAAGGTACAACGTCATTTACATTCCACTTTGGTTCTATTAAAACGCCTGTAACGGTACGTTTTAGGAGGGTTAAATCTTCATTTACATTCCACTTTGGTTCTATTAAAACGAGGGTTGCTATAACATCATCCATTTCTTTAGTCCAATTTACATTCCACTTTGGTTCTATTAAAACTATTATCAATTAAAGTATTATGCATTACTCTAATATTATTTACATTCCACTTTGGTTCTATTAAAACTACTTTTAAAGTATGTAATAACCTGTTGGAATACTTCATTTACATTCCACTTTGGTTCTATTAAAACCCAAGGCTGTTCCACAGGAACACCAGGGAGTTTTTCATTTACATTCCACTTTGGTTCTATTAAAACTCCTGTTGCTGTCTAATAAGCTCCGACGCTGATATATTTACATTCCACTTTGGTTCTATTAAAACGAAACCATAGATGCAGGAGTTGTGTTTACAGACACCAATTTACATTCCACTTTGGTTCTATTAAAACGGCTATAAGGAGATAAGAGCTAAAAGGTTTTTAAGTATTTACATTCCACTTTGGTTCTATTAAAACACGCACAGGTCGTGCATGAAGGGGGTGTGGTATGAGAATTTACATTCCACTTTGGTTCTATTAAAACGAACTTAGAAATTCATATAACAAGCATCTAGTTAAATTTACATTCCACTTTGGTTCTATTAAAACGTTGATTTGTTCTGAAATTTGACGTACAGCAGCTTCATTTACATTCCACTTTGGTTCTATTAAAACAATTGGGAGAATGGTTACAACAAACCTAATAAGAAAATTTACATTCCACTTTGGTTCTATTAAAACCTACATACGTTGCTCCATCCTGCCCTACACCTTTATATTTACATTCCACTTTGGTTCTATTAAAACTCGAAGCAATTCAGGCTATTCCTTTCAATCGTAATGCATTTACATTCCACTTTGGTTCTATTAAAACATAAAGGTTTTACTTGCTCCACCTCTAAAAGTTCTGCATTTACATTCCACTTTGGTTCTATTAAAACGAGCAAAGGCTAGAGCATTAAGAGATTTAACCAATATATTTACATTCCACTTTGGTTCTATTAAAACCCACCCTTGGTTACAATCTTGTCTCCGATTTCTGTATTTACATTCCACTTTGGTTCTATTAAAACGCGTGTACCTGTACCTGTTGATATTAGGCAGTTTCACTATTCATTATTGTCTAAAAGAGTTTTTTAGATAAAATTCATATTATTATTCGCTTACTCCCTAAAAAATATAATCAAAACCCTTGAAATCATAGGAATTGTCTATCTCCTCATGCTTTTACATTATTATAGGTCGACAGACCATAATTAAAAAAAATTAGATGTTTTATCATCTTCTTTTCCCAAAAATTCTTTAGTCAGCCATTTTTCATCTCTGCTTTTGAATATAATAAAGGAATCTTTATCTTTTCTAATAAATTGAGCTAGTTCTTTTTTTAATTTCATTAAATTTACTTCTGATAAATTTCCTTCAAAGACAGAATTTTGTATATGGGTTAAATACCGTTTACAGATTTTAAATGTCCTTCTTTGCACCTTAGCTCCATCTTCATCCATCACTATATCATACATTAAAATAATATACATCTAATCACCACCATATTTTAAATCCATTATAGTCCTTTTCTCCAATAATTTCTTTTATAAGTTTATAGCATTCTAGTCTAATTAAATATCTATAGGATACTTCACGACCTAAATCTCTATGCAGTATAGTTCGTTTTAATCTTGCATCGTACTCCATCAATATAGTTTTCCTTGCAGATTCCTTCAAGTATAAAAAATTTGATTCTCTTTCAAAATCTTTTTCAGTAATTTGATTTTTATTAAGAAGTGAAAAAATCATCCTTTCTCCAATTAGTGGTTTAAAGATTTCTGCTATATCTAAACATAATGAAAATCTTTTCACTCCTGGCTCATGCAAATAACTAATAGTTGGATTTAACTGAGTCTTGTATATTTCAGATAGAACCGTTGTATAAACAAGACTATTTACAAATGAAATCAGGCTATTAATCATATTATCTGGTGGTCTTTTTACTCTCTTTGTAAAATCTATTTTTTGTTTTACAATGGAATTCCAAGCAGAATAATATGTTTTCCTAATATTTCCTTCTGTACCCATTAGCTCATTTATACTTGTACAATATTCCAATTTATCTATTAAGCTTTGGATGTTCTTCATTGGATTATCTAATGCTGCTCCCCTACCATTATAGTATCTCAAATTTCTATATATATTGTAGGAAGCCGCTTTTAATATTTCTCGTGCTATTTTCACTCTACTCTCTTTGTCATCGTATTTTTTTACCTGATTTACTAGTAGATACCCACTTACATTACTCTCTCTTGGATAAAAACTGCCACTATAAAAACCATAATAATTAAATATATGCATCACAATCTTTTCTTGGGATAGAAAATTTAAGAGCTTGGTATTCATTTCTACTTCTCCAAACAGATATATCTCATCTGTTACCTCAGCTTTTAAATTCTTTTTATCTCCCTCAGCGGTTTTCACTATAATATTATTATCTTTTCTTTTTAAATCCCCATCTCTGAATATATAAAAAGTCTCTCCCATATTATCCTCCTATATATAACACAGTTCATAATAAGCACATTTTCTACATATAGATTTTTTTATCCTTTGTGGTGGTGATTTTAATAATATTATTTCCTCAATATCCTTACGAATTTCTTCAAGTCTTTTTTCATCTTCTTCAAGCAAAAACACATTTTCCCTTTTTCTTAGCAATGGATAATCAAGCACTCCCTTTTCAATAGCAACACCTTTGTGCTTTAAAATCCATATATAATATTTTAATTGCCATTTGGAGGCTTCTTCTATTTTTCTAGACTTTTTAACTTCATGAATTACTTTCCATTCCTTCAAGAAATCTATATTAATATTTTCATCGATTAAAATATTCTTTTTTTCTCTACTATAGGAGGTTTCATCCACTAATTTTCCCATTGCTACTAAATCGCTACTTTGTTCCATAGTAATATCATTTACAAAAAACCATAATTTCCTTTTGCAAACAAAATAATAGTAAATCATAACACCTGTTATTTTTTTCATCCTATCATCCTTAAAAAGAAGTATTTAAATAAAGTTATCATACTGTGTATTTTTACTTATATCCTCTTTTTTAATATATTCAATTCCGGTTTCCTTTGAATAATAACAATCTAATATCGGTATAGATTCATATTTATTAATTATCACCTGATTTATAGCATTTCCATTTATTTGATAGTAAGGAACATTTAATGTGAATTCCAATAAGTTGATTCTAGCAATAGATTTTTTCATCTTTAGTTTTTTTCTTTCCTCTGAGCTAAGTGATTTATCATAATTTTTTACAAGAATCTGAATGTTTTTTTCTATCTCTTCATGATTTTCATTATATATTTCCTTAGGAATCACTGTTTGTGTATGAATATTTCTAAATATTTTTTTTATTTCATTTTTATCTTTCTCATAATCCTCTATGCTTTTCACATATTTAATATTTTCTTTAATATATTTGTAATACTCCGTGTTCTTAAGATTTTCAGTAGTATAGAGGCTACTGACTAAATTCATTTTGTCTTCTTCACCTAATGGACCATTAATATTTCTTAAGGCTTCTTTAGACAAGTTAAATATATCTTTATCAATAACATAACCTACTCCACTACAATCTTTTTCGCCTCCATCAAAAACATAACAGTTATATCCTTGCTCTTTAAAACTTCTGCCTCTATAACATCTACCCATCCTTTGAAATAATCCATTTAAATCAGATAGTTCTGTAATTAGAATGTCAAAGTCAATATCAAGAGATGCTTCTACCACTTGTGTAGTAATCCATATTCCATAGTCCTTTGAGTTTTTATCTCCTATTTCTAATATTTTATTTTCTTTTTCTTTGCGGTCTTTTTTTATAAAATTACTGTGGAATAAATGTAAGTTTTCTACTTCATATTCTTTATCTAACTCTTTATAAATTCGCTGTGCTTCTTTTACAGTGTTACAGATTACCAAAACTTTATTTTTATTATAAAGTTTTATAATATTTGTTATATCTAACTGTTTTTTATTTACTTTTACACTATGTCGTATTCTATTGTTATTAGTAAAAGTCTTTGATGGAATAAATTGTACCCCTTCCTCCTTTAGTAAATCTTCTACGATATTTGGTAAAGTTGCTGTCAAAATAGCAAACTTTCCACCTATTTTTGTAATATAGGATAATCCAATTATTAAATAAGCTAAAAGATCTGCAGAATACATTTGAACTTCATCAATTACAATCTTAGAATATGCTAACGTTGCAAGTTTTGATTCAAAACCTCTATATCGATATACAAAGTCAAAAATTTGATCTAAAGTACAAATTGTAATAGGTAATGATAATTGTTTCGTCTTATTGAAATATTCATCTAAATCATTGTCTTCCATACCTCTACCTAGATATTCACTATAAGTATCTGAATGTAATAGACCTACTTTATCAGAATATCCTTCATTTACAATGTTTATAGCTACCCTATCATACATAGCATTGATTGCAGTCTTTAAAGGTAGTGTAAAAAAACCTTTATTGTCTCCTATCCATAAAAGCCCAGCTTCGGTTTTACCCATTCCGGTTTCTGCAATGGCTATTACATTATTGTCTTTATTTGCTAACATATATTTTTGTAATTCATTCCAATCAGCATTAGAATGTTGCTGTTGCCAGCTTTCCATTAACTTCCTTAAACTCTCTATCAAAAAATCGTTCTTTACTTCAACATCTATGTATCCACTAGCAGCATAATCAATTCTATTTAATAACCCTTTGATTTTAATATATTGATAGAATAGTTCTTCATTATCTTGTTCGTATATTCGATCTTTAGAAAAATATTTAGCTCTTAATTTTTTCACTTCTATTTTTGTCAATTTTTCATAAGAAAAGTTGTTCACCTCTTGTTCTATCAATCGAATTTCTTCTTCCAAATGTTTATTATCATATGACAAGTCTCTATCATGATGATATGCTATAGAATGGGCTAAAATTTTAATTTCTTCCCTAGTCAATCCCTGTTTTTTTAGTTCCTGTGGGTTAATAAAGGCTAAACTAAGAATTCCATGAGGTATTTCATCTTGTATGGTTTTACCTGTCTCTATTTTTGCTTGAAACTTTTTATTCATTTTCCCAAGATCATGATACAAACAAGCAAGATATAACATATCCCAATTTATTTCTAAATTGGGATATAAAGATTGTATAATGTCATAATTTTTTATAAGATTGTCAGTATGTTCTTGTATCGTTTCTTGTGGATTTGATTTAGCTAAATAATTATTCATTAGTATCCTCCTTACTATGCAGCAAAAACAATATTACCATCTTCATCTATCAATATGCCATCCTCCCCTATGGCTATTATCTTCGATGAGTATACGACGTCTACTTTATTCCACTTTCTAAAGGTTTTATTTTTACCCAAGGTTTCTAATACATAATCCTTATTTAAGAGATATCTGGTTCCACGTCCACTTACTCCAGTACTTCCTTCTGGTATAACGGTTTCACTTTCCATCATTTTCAATGGAATATATGCTACATGGTCTCCTTCCAAATATTTATCTTCTTCTAATTCATCTTCAATGATCTCAACTACTTTCACCTCATTAAAAGTAGCTAGGTCCTCTCTTCTACCTAAGGATGGATATTCCCTTGGAAACTTAAATGCCTCTTCAATTTCACTAATAAGTTCTTGATTATGAGGAATAATATGGATAAGAAGTTCTACATCTACTAAGAGCTCTGTAGTGGACACCCCTCTACTGATTCCAAAATCACCTGCTTTTAATTGATGTCTGGATTGGTCAAATTTCATACCATTTTTAAATTCATATCTTGTATATAAATCATTTACCTTTGAAAAACTTTTTCCTTGAATGCTAATATCCATTTCCTTATATTCTTTATAATTACAAAGATTATGTACCATACCAATTACTGTAGAGTAAGGAGGCAACGGGTAAGTCTCCTTCAATTGAAAACTTGATGGTTTTTTATAATTGACCATATCTTGACTTATCTTTAATCTAATTGCTTTCATAATACTCACTTACCTTTGTTTTAAGTATTTCAAAGAACTCCGGCATAGATTTACTGTCTAACTTGTTTTTAATTTCATTGTCATTATCAAATTTCCCTTGAATCAATCCACAATAGGTATCTTTTTTAATATTTTCAAAAAGCACTCCTTCTATTTGTTCTACTACTAGACTATTATCTTTAACTTCTAGTACATTTTGAAACACGGGATTTTTAATATCATATACCCCGCCTATAGCAAACAGAGGTTTTAGATCCTCTCTTCTCCCCCTTATATCTCTATACAATACCGCTACTGTATCTAATAACCTCTTTACTCTTCTTACTTTTTCCTCATTAGATATTTCTATTTCATATTCTTCATCTATTCCTATCTGCTCTAGATCTGCTGTTAGTGTATATCTGTAATAGGATCTATGTATTTCTGCTTGAGCAATATTCATATTCTCTTTCAGTCGATCCGCCAATCCTTTATTAGTTAAATAGTCTAAATCTCCTTTAAAGGTTTCTAGTGATATTGCATTGGAAAGTCGTACCTTCGCGGAACGCTTTTTTCCGCCAGTTCCTTTTTCTGTTTTTAAGTACCCAAAGAAATCAATTTCTGGATAGTCCTGTATGGTAGCATCAGGGTGAAATTGTATTACTTTTTTTTCTCCACTACCTTCAGCTTTTACTTCTGCGTAGGGTTCTCCTAGTTGCTCTACAATATTATACCGAATTGCTTGTCTTGATATATAGGTATGTTGTTCTCCTTTTCCACGGGCTATCTTTTTCAAAGATGCAACATTACCTACAGATTCTCCATAGTTTGCACTCTCAGCTTCAAAGATAATGGATACCGAAAGCCCTTTTGATTTCATATTATTTCCCATTATTTATTTCCCCCATCCTGTTTGTTATTTTCTTTTCCTTCTACGAGCCCTGTAACAAAAGCATATCCTATTGTCTTATATTGCTCATCATCTTTAAGAGCATCTAAAAATATATTTGGTACCGTTTTCTGAACATACAAATAACAATTTAATAAAGTATCCATAAACATATTTTTATTACCAGTTTTTAAAGCATTTAAAAATCGATAAGAAATGCCATTTAGCTTGTCCTTTGCTCCCTTCCCTCTATACTCTTGTCTTAAATAATATCCTGAAGCATTGGCTTGCTTTATCATATCTTTATCTGACTTTTCCATATCCCCCATCCCCTCCATAATTCTTAAATTAATATTTAATATCCTTATTAATTGTCGCATACTAAATCTACAGTCTTTTGGTATGGTTAGTTTGTAAATTAAAAGCTTATGTATTAAGGTAAATAAATTTTGATTATTGAATATTCTATCTATAACTAGTTCATAAATGTTAAAGTATGCATTCACTTCTTTAAATCCACAATTAATTATATTATTTAAATCATCCTTGGAGTTACTAATAATGTTTAGCATCTTATTTGACAATATATTAAATCTATATTGATTGTCATTATACTTAACTACTTGCATATCTGCTAACTCATATTTTATCCCCATATTTGATTGTTCGTTAATAGCATTGATTAGCCCTCTATAGGTTAGACTTCTATTCACTTCATGATCTTTAAGAATTTCTGATTTTATTCTATTATTAAAAGCAACTGCACTGTTTAGGCTTAGGTTTTGATTTACATATATTCCTTTACCATATACCGTTGTAAATCCTGCTGGAACACAAAAATATACAAGGGAACAAATAGGACACATTTCTATATCACTAACAAAATTCCATACATGAGAAGTTTTTCTTGAGGTATCGAAGAAAATATTTGTCATAAAGCTTAAACCCTTGTCAATACTCTTTATAGGATTTCCACACGAGAAACAATCAAATTTATATTTAGATGTGTCTTCATTTATGTAATTTAATATTTCATCACAGGATTTTTGTATATTTAACATATTTGTATTAATATATTTATCGATAATAGCATTGGGACTTTTACTTGTCTTTGCCTTTTGATCATAATATCCAATGCATTCTTTTTTTAATATTTCTTTTTTCTCATTATCTAGTAATATTAAAAGATTTTGAAAAAATCCTTGTGTAGGCTTTTTAAGTTCATTTTTGGGAACTATATTAAGGATATTTTTATAAGCAGAGTTTTTAAGTTTATCTTTAATATATTTAATATCTTCCTTATAGTCTTTATTTAAGGTCTTTTCGTCAATATCTAGATTAAGAATCAATTGTATTCTTTTTTTTACATTTGTAAATGTCATTACTTTTTCATATTTATCAACAAAATAATCAAAATATTTGTCCTCAAAACCTTCCAGCAAAGTGCTATCTATTTCAAGAGATTGATCATGAATTACTAAACTATCTCCTGCTTCTGCATGCTGTAAAATATTAATCAATCCTACTAATCCTGCATTATATAACCAATCTCCCATCCTTAATCTGATCTTATCTTCCATGCGCTCACCTCCTTACACAATATCTACCATGCCAAAGCCACTACCTCTTTTACTACCTATTCCAGCTTTATATAAGTAATCCACAATATAAGGCTGTCCACTTATTTTTATTTTCCCTATATTAGAATGCACTTCTATCCCATAATTTTTCACTTTAACTACTTTACAGTCTTTTGATATCTCCACTTTTAAATTCTCAAAGTCCATTACTACCTTTTCTCCGAACATATCCTGTAGCTGATGTTTTAAATTTTCGATAAAAATAGCCTGTCCCTCTTTGCTATTCAAAGAATGGTACCATGTCTTTTTATTCTCTCCCTTGTGTTCTCTGACGACTATAGGACTCATAGTCTTAAAAATAACTTGTTTATTGTACATAATTTTTTCTTGCGCCAAGTTGATTTTTCCAATAGTAATTAAATTATTCTTAATAGAAATTTTTCTTCCTTTGCTATTTAACAAAGAGTTAAAAAACATAATTCCATCATCATTGTTGTAAGCAGAAAAGTTTAAAATTATCTTTTTACTTGGAACTGCTATTTCCTCCTTTAAAAATTCACAATTCCCTAAATATAGCGAAAAAGTAAAATTTTTAACTCTGTTATCCTGATCCTCATATAATCTTTTATAATACTCCTGACTATATTTATTTAAACAATTCTTTAAAATAGATAGTATGATCCTGTTTTTATCCTTTGCAATCATTTCATTTTCTAATAAAAGCTCTACAGAAAATCTCATTTTCTCACCTCCCCTCTATCTATTTAATTCTTCTTATAAAACATATTTTATTACTATAAATTTAATTTCCTTACTACCATCATAGCAAACTATCTGTCCCATAATAGGTACAACACAAAAAGACTTTGATTAATAGAATTCTACTATATTCTTTGCCTTTTCCTTCATTTTTTCCCTTAAATTTTCTGGTGCCAAAATTTCTACTTTATTTCCAAACATAAATAGCCATCCTAAAAAAGTATCTGTTGCTATAACATCCACATTAATGCAAAAATAATCTTTACCAATATTATGTATAAATATATCTTTTCCAAAGCGATCTATAACCACATTAATTAATGAATGGTGAAATTTTAATGCTACATTTTGCATCTCTCCACTATACATTTTAAACATCTTATTAGAATAATCTGCTACATTAAAGTTCTTTGCTTCCTGGGTTACCACTCTTGTTTTATCCATAATCTGAATGTTTTTCATTCGATCTACTCTGAAATTGCTAATACTATCATATCTTTGATAATAAGCAATAAGATAATAATGCTCATCTGACCAAGAAAGGGCATAAGGACTTACTACGTAGTATTCTCCATCCCTCCTATACTTAATTTTTTTATGAACTGTGTAATCAAAATATTGAAACTTAATCTGTTTGTTTTCGTGAACAGCACGATGAATAACATCCACATTATAATAAATGCTTTCATTCATTGTCTTAATTCTATCTCTTACCACTACTTGTCGATTTAGTGTCTTTGCCTCGTAGTTACTACATAGCTTTTCAATTTTCTTAATAAACTCTTCACTTTTCTTATAGGTAATAAATCTTGAAGATTGAATAGCATCTACTAGAAGCTTTAACTCTGGTAATTCAAAATCCCTAGAAGCAATAAAATATTTATTAGCCTTCTCTCTTACACACAGAATATCTAGTCCGAAGTCCCTTAACAATTCAATATCAGAATAGATGGATTTTCTCTCTGCAGAAATTCCATAAGCTTTTAGACTATTTATTAATTTATTTACTGTAATAGGATGATTTTCATCAGTATCCTCCCATAGTATCTTCATTAAATATAATAATTTTAATTTGCTATTTGAAGTAGATGCCATATGAGACTCTCCTCTCTATTTTTAAGCGATCTTATATCATGAAAAACATATTTTCCCTCGTTTATTCTATTATTTTCATACTTTAGTTCTTCAACATAAAATACTTTTTTCCTTCCATATTTTTCCCAGCACTCTATGATTCTTCCAAAATTCTTAATAGAAATACAAAAACCACGGGAGATATCTCCCATGGTTTTATAGTTGAAATTATTCTATTTATAGGTTACGAGCAATGTGAAATCCTTGATGTACCGCTGTAAGGATTTTATCTGGAACTACCGCATCTCCTATTTTACTTACATTCACTTTGCCATTTAATTCATCAAATAACTCATCATTTGGCACATATCCTGCTGCAACAATATAGGTATCTGCCTTTGTAGAATATGACTTATCATCCTTCGTATATTCAATTTCTTCATTACTGATTTTGCTTACCTTTGCATTAGAAACAATATCAATTTCGCTATCTTTTACAAGTTGACGAAGAGCTTGATCGTTGTTCTCACAGTGGGAAGCAGTTACTAGGATATCTTCCAACATTTCAATAATCGTTACATTTTTAGTTTTTTCTGCACAGAATGCAGCAGTTTCACATCCTACTAGTCCTCCACCAATAACGACAACATCCTTTCCATATTTCACCTTGCCCGTAAGGATATCATTAGCAGTAACAACTTTTTCACTATCTATACCATTTATAGGTGGCATAAAGGCACGGGATCCTGTTGCTAAAATGACTTTATCATAGTCTCCTCTTAGCACTTCATCAGCTGTACCTTCTTTCATTAACTTAAGGTTAATGTTGCTACGGTGTATTTTGCCCTCTAAATATTTTACATAGTTCATTACATCTTGTTTAAAGGATGGTCCACCAGCAGCTAATAAAGTTCCCCCTAATTGATTTGTTTTTTCCCAAAGTTCAACTTCAAGACCTCTTTCAGCTGCTGTAAGGGCTGCTACCATACCACCAGGCCCTCCACCGATAACGAGTATACGTTTATTTTCTTTCGCTTCTGTTATTGGATAATAATCTTCTGCAAAACAATGAGGATTTACTGCACAATGAATGATTTTTCCTGTAAATCCAGCATACAAACATTCATTACATCCAAGACATGGAACAATATCGTAGCTTTCATTTTTTTGTACTTTATTTACCCATTGAGGATCTGCTAAGGATTGATGCCCTAAGCCGATAAAATCAGCTTTTTCTTTTTCCAAAGCATCTTCTGCCAAATCTGGATTATATAATTTTCCTTGAGAAAGAATAGGAATATTTACATGCTTTTTAATTTCTGCTGCAATATGGATCTGGGTTGGTGATTCTTGATAAACAGTATTGATGGCTTTATACCAAGCTTCGTAACATCCTACATCTACATGTAAGGCATCTACTCCAGCCGTTTCTAATATTTTAGCCATTTCAATTCCTTCTTCTAATTCCCTTCCACCTTCCACTCCGTGATAGGGTGTAAATTTAAATAAAACAGGAAAGTCTTTCCCACAAGTTTTCTTGATTTCAGAAATACACTCCAATGAAAATTTCATTCTTCCCTTTAGATCTCCACCATATTCATCCTTGCGTTTATTCCATAGAGTAGATTGAAATTGATCCATTAAATATCCGCCATAACCATGTAGTTCTACAGCATCGGCCCCCGCGGCTTTTACTTTGGCAGCACCTTCTCCCATTTTCTTGACCAATTCTTTGATTTGCCCAATAGAATAAGGCTTACATTTTACCTCTGGAAACCAAAATGCATTTGAATTACTAGCGGAATAAGGTACTACATCGCCAGTAGTAAATTGCATTCTTCCTAAACCTGGGGTGATTTGTATACATAATTTTGCATCATTGTAGTGAATGCGACGGGCTAAAAAGTTTAATTGTTCAAAGGAACGAGGACTTTCCAATACATTACAAGCCTTCGCTTCATACTTAAGCGTCACCTGATTGGCTCCTGTAATAATTAATCCAGTACCTCCTATTGCCCTTTCTTCATAGTATCGTATTGCACGGTCAGAAAAAGACCCATCCGGTTCTGTAGCGGTACCCATAGGGGCCATATAAACACGATTTTTCAATTCTAATTTTCCAATGTAGCCCTTTTTTAATAGCTTCATTACTAAATCCCCCTTGTAAATTTTTGTATTTTTCTACTTGAGATAAAATTTAATTTATTTTGTCTTAAGTAGAGTAAAACTTTACATGTGTATAGTTAAAATTATAACAATACTCTTTTAGTAAGTCAAGAGTACATGATATATTTTTATCAAATAGTTTTATAATGTTTATGCTATAATATTTTATAGAATATATTATATAATGGAGGTAAATATGGCTGATAATAATGAACTGTCTACTAAAATGCAGATTATTAAGCATGCTATAAATCTTTACAAAGGTCATGGATATGCCAATGTTACAGTGCAAGATATTTGTAATGCCGTGGGTATTACAAGGAGTGCGTTTTATTATCACTTTAAATCTAAAGATGATATTTTTGATGATTTTTTTCTTTATTCAAATACTTATGCCATGGAGAATTTAGCCCCTATCTTTTCTTCTGAAAATTATCTTGAGCAATTTTATTATTTATTTAATTTATATCTTAAATATATCTTAGAGGCTGGCCCTGAAGTATTTGGGCAAATTTTAAAACATAATATAGATAAAGATAATCATACGTTACATCCTCAAGGAATTGCCATGAGAAATATCTATGAAATCTTACTAAAAAAAGCCCAAGAATCTGGTCAAATATTAAATCTCTCTCCGCCCTCACAACTAATCGATACAGCTGTATATGCTTCGGACGGTATCTCCATCATTTGGTGTAACTCAAAAGGGAATTTGGATCTAATAGGGGAAAATCGTAGAATTTTAGATACACTTTTTATAGCCAAAACTAATTCCTATGATACATAATCACTATATAATCAACATTCATCATTTAATGAGAGGGTGATAAAATGAAAAAAATCTTTACTAAGCTTCTGATCTTTTTATTCATATTCATTTCAATTTTAAGTTTTCCCATCACCGCAAATGCCCAAGAAGACCTTACCATTCCTAACTGGATGGTTGAGGCACAACTTTTAAATACCGGGGACTTACACATTGTAGAAGATCTTACCTATAGGTTTAACGATGACTTTAATGGAGTCTTTAGGGAGATTGTACTTGATAAAACCTCTGGGGTGTCGGATATTAAGGTAGAAGAAATCACGGGAAGTTCCTCTAAACTCTATACCCAAGTGGAGAAAGCTAAAAAAGGTGAACAAGGAGTTTTTTTAGTTAAAGAAGAAAAGGAAAAACTGATCATACAGATATTTTCTCCTTCTGAGAATGAAGAGAAGACCTTTCGAATTGGTTATTTAATAAAAAATGTCGCTACAAAATATAATGATACAGGCGAACTTTACTATAAGTTTCTGGGTGGCGAGAACGAAACTCCCATAGATAGTTTTGCAGTCAATCTTCATCTCCCTGGAGAGGATACCAGCAATAAAGTGAAAGTCTTTGCCCATGGCCCCTTAAATGGCCAGATTGAAAAGAAGACTGAAGACACCTTTACCTTACAGGTAAATGCTGTTCCTTCTAATACTTTTATAGAGGGAAGGGTAGTTTTCCCTAAGGAGTTTATCTCCCTATCTCAAAACATTGTAGATAAAGACAATTATACCAATATTTTAGAGGAAGAGGCTTCTAAGGAAAGACAGCTGGAGAAAAAAGCTGAAAGAAAACGAATATTAGGAAAAACCTTTGGGCAAGCTTCGCTCATAGCAACAGCCTCTAGCATTATGCTCTTATTATTCTTTCTTATTTTATTCCGCAGGGAAAAAGATGGTTTTCAAAATTATGATCGTACGACTATTCCTGAGGATTGTACTCCTGCCCTAGCTTGTTACTTAACTAGCTCTATAGTCAGTACAGATACCATTGTGGCAACCATTTTAGACCTTTTCCGAAAAGGATATATCAAGTTAGAAAAAGCTGCGCAAGGAAAAAATAAATCTACAAAAAACCAACCCTATATTATTCGCAAGATGAGGGAACCCGATGGAACATTGTTAAGCCACGAAAGGCATTTTATGGATTGGTTTATCAATAAGATAGGAAATGGTTCCCTAGTTACTACCGATCAAATTAAGGATTTTAATGATAAAAATTCTACCCAGTCCTATAAATTGCATGCTAACTGGGTGAAAAAAATTAAAAAGGATGCCGTAGAAAAAGGACATTTTGATAAATCCAAAAGAAAATATGGAGTATTCTTCCTAGTCTTATTTATTCCCCTATTGGTATTGGGTATCCTTACCTTAGTATATGGGAATCTGTGGGGCATAGGAAGTATAGTAATGGCAGTACTTTTATTCATCTATGGCATCACTTTACTTTATAGACGTTCTGATTACGGATATAAACAGTATAAAAGATGGGTAGCCTTTAAAAAACAGATGAAAAATAGAATGAATATGTCCTCTCAACAAAATATGACCACATATCCCCAAGATATTTCTCTCATCTATGCCCTAGGGCTAGGGGTAGGCAACTCTATAGATAAGACCTTTATGGATAAAGATGATCATGGAGATGGCTTTTATGATCATAACAGCTGGCTACTATGGTATTTCCTATTTGCCAATAATCATAATAACTCCCTAAGCAAAAGTATTGATCAGTCTTGGGGAGGTTCTAGTGGCTCTGGAAGCTCCTTTACAGGAGGTGGCTTTACTGGTGGTGGAGGAGGCGGCGCCGGTGGTGGAGGTGCTGGAGGATTTTAAAAAAAGCAAACCTACTTCTATATTATTATAGAGGTAGGTTTTTTCTATCAAAGATCACTATTCCATTTAAATATACAACGATGGTAACCGTCAATAGACATAAAATAGAAATAGTAATGAAGGAACTTCCTTGGATATACAAAAATACTTCTAATAAGTAATGCCCCGCTATTTGTATAATGTTCACTATCTCACTTTATCTCTTCTATTCTGTCATAATACGAATAATTTCACTATTAGTTTCTTTCATGCCCTCCTTTCCAAGGCGTCCAATACTTCTTATGGTCTGTTCAACACCACTCATTATAATACCATCTCCACCATAAAACTGCTGTCCGCCTTCATACATTTCAAGTCCAAGAATTGCTGCATCAACAGATGAAGCAATTTTTGCTGCACAGGAGGCCTTTGCTCCATCACATACAATACCTGAAACAATGGCTAATGCATTCACTACTGTATGAATTACAAATTCATAATCCTCAGTACAAATATAAGCGATACCTGATCCAGCCCCAGCTCCAGCGCTCACCGCACCGCAATAAGCGGACAACCTACCTATCCCTGTCTTCTGATGAATGGCTACAAGATTTGACAATGCTAAGGCACGATATAGTTTTTCATCTGAACAATGGTACTCTTTTGCATATTCAATAACTGGTACAGCACAAGTGATGCCTTGGTTCCCGCTTCCTGAATTGATTACCACTGGAAGGTTACAACCATTCATTCGTGCATCTGAACCGGCTGCTGCCTTTGCTTTAGCTCTTGTCTTAATATCATCACCATAGGTTTTTAAGATTACCTTTCCAATATTAGCACCATAATCACCTCTTAAACCTTCTTCTGAAATAGCCATGTTATAGGCAATCTGACGCTGTAAAACATCCTTTATATCTTCCACATCAACTGTATTAATGAAATCCCAGATGTCCTCCATATTAAGTAAGGATCGATCTGTAAGGCCATTTTCATTTTCTTCTTCTGCCTCTGTTTCAAACAGGACTTCACCATTTTTTTCAATGAGTACAAAGTTTGTGTGGAAGTTAGCTATTCTTACTTTGGCATAGTCCTTATCTTTCATTAATGTTATGATAATATCAAAGGTAAGACCTAGATCTAAGGGTTCAACTTGAATTTTTGCATTATTCAAAAAAGACTTCATTTCTTCTATATCCTCCCAAGTTACAGAGGAAATTGCTTCTAATTCTTTACTGGAATCACCAGCAATGATGCCTGCAACAGCTGCAGCAGGAATTCCTTTTAAATTGTCTGTATTGGGGACGATTACGCTTTTTACATTCTTTATAATGCTTCCGCTTGCCTGTATACGTATTGAATCTGGCATAACCCCCAATACTTCTCTAGCCTTTGCAGCTGCAAGCGCCAACGCAATTGGTTCTGTACATCCCATTGCTGGTATAAGCTCTTCATTCAATATGGATATATAGGCACTATACTTCAAATCATTTTTATTCAACTTTTTTGACCTCCATTATATTTTCTAATGGAAAGCATCCAGATTTATGCTGTTAATGTTTTATTACCAGCTAGTTCTGGATGCTTCTCTTTTGAAATTTACTTATTCAGCCTCTTTTATAATTTTCATAAGTTGAGAATCCAGTATGTCAGCAGCTTTAAAGATGGTATCTAGACATCTTGTTTCCTGGTTTTTATAAATCTTTACAAGGGTATCACATTGATCAGATCCCAACTCTTTGATAAAAGCTTCTACATATTTTGCACAACATTCTTTCAAGTCCCTTGTTACATGGGCTCGTTCGATAATTTTAATCTGCCCGATGGCAGAAACTCCACTACACAGTGCGCCACAAGTTTTGCCACATCCCATGCCTGCACCAAATCCACCAACAATTTTAAAAGCCTCTTCCAGTATACCAAGATTGTATTCATCATTCACTGCATGTAATAATGACTCTGCACAGTTGTAATCTTGATAAATATAATACTCATAAAGCCTATCTTTGATCATTTTATTACTCCTACCTTTTAATATCTATACATTCTGTATAATAGCAAGCACTAACTTGCTCAATTTAATCATTTCATCGGCGAGTACATATTCATTTGTCCCATGAGGGTTAAAGAACGCGGTTGCAAGGGTAACTGTTGGTATACCAGATCCATTGAAAATACTGCCATCACTCCCGCCACCGGAAGACTTAAGGACTAATGGAACATCTATTTTTGTACATGCTTCTTCAATGATTTTCTTTAAATCAGGATGTTTTTCAATATCTACAGCTGAATAGAGCAATTCTTCATTGAATTCTACCTGACCACCATATTTTTGGGCAGCTCTCTCAAAATTAGTTCGTATGTGTGCAAGTTGGTTTTGTATTTTTTTTTCATTTATACTACGAACTTCTCCTATAAATTCAATTTCACCACAAACAGTATTCATTCCAATCCCGCCCTTAACCATGCCGATATTTGCTGTAGTCTCATGATCAATACGACCAAGGTCCATATGACAAATAGCCTCTGACAATATCTCAATTGCATTAATACCATTTTCTGGTTCAACACCCGCATGTACACTTTTTCCTAAAATCTTACCTGTAATCTTTACATGTCCAGGAGCTGTTGCTATAACTTCACCTGCATTACCTAAATCATCAAGAACAAAGCCAAAATCAGCAGGTATCCTTCGTACATCTAAATGTTTTGCACCTTGCAGACCCATTTCCTCGGCAACAGTAAATACAATAAAAATATCACCGTGTTTGAGGTTTTTCTCTTCTATTTGGTGTAACATTTCAAGAATACAGGTAATTCCAGATACATCATCACCGCCCAATATCGTACTTCCATCGGTATGAATTTTGTTCCCATCAATAATGGCTCTTTTGTTATTGCCCGGCATAACGGTATCCATATGGCAGGAAAAGAGAATTGATGGTTTTAAGGAATTTCCTTTTAAAACCGCAATAATATTACCTGCATTCCCACCAAGCTGGGCTCCAGCATTGTCCTCTTCTACTGTCAAACCCAAGCTAGTCAGTCTTTTTTTCAATTCGTCCGCCATGCTGCGTTCATCAAAGGATAAGGAATCAATACTTGTTAGTTCACAAAATGTTTGGAGGATCCTTTCTTGATTTACCTCATACATCATTTAGCCTAGCACCTCTTCTACAGGTTTATATTGGATATCCAAACCATAATGTTCTGGACCCAATAGTTTCATACCTGCTTCTGTTCTGTAAACTGGATGTGGAATTGCAATAGCGCCAACATTCATTCCAACTTTAAGATCCATATTGACCAAGGGTGCACCGGTTTCTTCTAAAACAAGTGTAATAAGGTCTGGTGTTGTTACCAATAATTCACCATCTACATATGCCAAATGGTTTTCGTTACGGAACCATAAATGGAGCTCTTTTCCTGCATAATCATCTTTTCCTTCAACATAAATATCACCTTCAAAGTATCCCTTTACGATTCCCCAATCAAACTTTGTAATTTCACCTCGGAAGAAGTCAAATCCTTCAGAAGCTTTAGCCAAAGTCTTAATGGCGTCTTCCCCTCTTTCATGAGCCTCTCTTGCTTCTCGCCCAATTTTTAGAAATTTAGTAAGGGTACCCCTAACAAAAACTTCTTTCAAATCTTTAATTTTCATTGGAAAAGCTGCTAACCCAATGGGTTCATAGGCTGGTAAACTAAGCATTTTGCCAAGGGCTTCTGCCATTGCGTAACTGTGTGTCTTTCGGATTACAGTAACATTTCCCCAAGGATCACAACAGGTGATTGGACAAATTGGATGATTAGCTGTTGTTGGTAGTGCCTGGGCCACCTCTGGCATTGCACGGCCCACTAAATCTCCATCAACAATGGCTACCTCTAATTTTGCCGCGGCAGCTAGTGGGGCTGGGCAGTTATATCCACCTGGTTCTACAGGAACAATAGCAGTAAATTTAATTCCTAATTCCTTTTCTAGTTCTTTTACTGCTGCTTCCAACATGTTCTTCTCGACTCTTTCGGTCATCCCTTTTGCAATCTTTTCTTGTTCTTCTTCTTCAGTTGGTGGAGATGATGGACCCATAAATAATGCAGTACATACCCAACCATCCTCTGGCAAGTCATCAATATCTGTCCATTTTATCTCTTTTCCTGCACTAAAGCTCTCAAGTAATAATTCTTTTCCCTTTTCGGCGCTTCCTCCTCCACCGGTACCATATAGCATCGTGCCCCTAATAAGATCATCTATATCCTGCATAGTTTTAATCGTATTATCCATTTTTTTCACCTCTATTTTTATTTGTTAAATAATTTTACGTAGGATGCTTCTTTATCAATATAGAAATTTTCATTTTTTTCATCTGGTTTCATATGGAATACATAGCTCCCCACTACTTTCATCATAGGAACAATTTTCTTCTTGCTATCCTTAATTGCTCTATGAATTCCTGCACAAGCACTTGGACATCCTAAAACTGCAACTGTATCATAATTTTCAGTCTCTCTTCTTAAGTCTTCACACTCAAAATCTGTTAGTTTACAAGGGTCTGATATCCAAAAATAGCCCACTGTTTTACCTTGCTTCTCAAGTTCCTCTTCCCACTCTTTTTTGACCATATTGATTGCAACGGCATCCTGTGCCATATCTCCAGAAGGTTCTACTCTGCGATCGGGATAATCTAAGCTATAAGCTATACTGTCGCAAGCACAACCAGGACAAACAATAATAATAACTTTTTTAGAATCTTCTAGGTTCTTTATGATTTTTTCTTTTTCAAGCATTTCACTATATAATCCCATGATTTACCTCCTCATATGTATTTTAGGGGACTAATTCCAGGTTATATTTTGTTTTACATTTATAAATTCCATATATGCCTGAAATAATCAAACCTGCCGCAGCAATATAATTTAATCCAGCCATCGTCGCAGAATGATAATATTCAGATATATTTAAGGCTAAAATAGCTAATCCAACAATAGCGTTAACCCAACTCACACTGCGGAGCTGTTTTGCCTCTTTAATTTTAAAGGCTCCAATACCCGTAATAATTTCAGGAACACCCAAAACGATAAAGTATGCTAGTAGTGTCCATTTGGTTTCTCCAAAAGCAGGAATAATATTGCAAATGCCAAAAATAATTCCTGCTATTCCAACAATCATACTTTCTTTAACCTTCATTGGGTCCCACTCCTTCCTGAGCTTCAGCTTCGCCAATCATATATGAAATATTCATTTTTCTAAGAATGATGGCAATAGCAGAATAGATGATAAACGCAATAACTATACTATTAAAAGACGCTGTAAAGAAGTCAACATTACTTGCAATAATTGCTGATACAATTACACATATCCATGATAACCAATTAAATTTCCCGTAATTTCTTCCTTCATTAAATTGATAATCCTGTTTCATTACCAATTTTCTTATCACATAATAGTCCGCCAATAGTACACCCGCAATCGGGGGCAGAGCAGTTCCAAGGAAATTCAAAAGTGGTACAAAATATTCATAGATGTTAAATACCGCTAAAATTGTTCCTAAACCACCTAAAACAATAACAATATATTTTTGTTTTACAGGAAGCCAGCCGCCTAAACTTAGTGCTGCTGAATATACGTTGGTTGTGTTGGTTGTCCACTGCGCCAAAACTAGAATAACCAGTGCACCAGCACCTAGGCCTAATGCCAACATAACTCTGGGAAGATTTGGTGTTGTTCCAATAGCGTCCACCTGTGCAGCAACCGCCATCAATGCACCAGCTGCAATACAGAAAATACCACCAACCATATAACCTGTAGATACTGCCGTAGCACCTACTTTGGCGCTTTTACCGAAACGTGCAACATCCGATAATACCACAGCCCCCATAGCAGCCCCGCCGACAACAGCGGTAATCCCCTGGAATATTCCCATTCCACTTGTGCCTGCTGACATTGTTTGAAGTGCCATAATGCCTCCTGACTGTTCAATGGCAGCGAAACCTCCGAACAATGATAAGATAACAATCATCGGTACTGCAATAAAGCTTAATACAGATACACCTCTAAAACCAAAAACTGCTGTTAAAGTCATCATTATACCGCCAATTAATGAGCCTAAAATTAAATTCCCAAAAATTGAATGTGGAATTATTTCGTTCATCGTCATTGCAAAGAATGCCGCCTGATAAGCGAACCATCCAATCCCATTTAAAAATACAACAATCAAAGCAAATATTGCTGCCCCATATTCTCCAAAAGCTTCTTTAGCAATCATCGCAGTGGATACACCATGTTTTGCCCCAATGGCTGCTAAGGGGGCTGCAAAGGCTGCTAAAATAATCATTCCTCCAATGGCCGCAATCAAAGCGTTGCTTAAGCTCATTCCAGAAATCAATGCACCACCAGTTAACATTGTTGATAGACAAATAATCCAACCAGCCGTTGTAACGAAAATGTTAACGCTACTTTGTCTTTTATCCAATGGTATTGCAGAACTTGCATAATCGCCAGAGACATCGGTATGAACCTTTACACTTTCTTCTTTCATTATTCCACCCCTTTTAAATCTTTAATATGTTTTCTATTACAATCGATTGCAATCTCTATAACATAGTCTACACCCTATGTTAAACTCTTGTCATCGTCTGGAAGATAAAAAAACCAATGTATATTTGTCCTTTTAGACAAAGATACATCGGTTTTTCCAAATTACTTTAATCTTTTATTAATAATTCGATTTAAGGCTGCTACACGATACAAATAAAAAGATGCTGGTAGCTCAAATATCTTTTCTCCCAATTTTTCTTTTATTTTTCTTATACGATATTTTACCGTATTATTATGAACATGCAATAAATCAGCTGCCATGGCAGTATTACTATCGCTATCTAATAAATATACTTCTAAAGTATGAATAAATTCGTCCCCCAGTATACCTTTGTCCTCATACAAGAGGTCAAGAATTTCTAGTTCCTTATTGATTTGCACCTGACCAGCAGTAATGATCTCAATACATTGCTTAGTAAACTGAACCTGAAATAAATTGAGTACCTCCTTCAAAGGATAAATGTTAGTTAAATACTTCCAATTATCCTTGATCATTTGATATTGCCTATGAATATCAAAAATGGTAGCGATATTGAATGAAACAACCCGTGCACAAATTCCATTTTCTCCCAAAATTGAAGTAAATGTTTCTGCTAGTTCATCAATATTTTCATTGACAAATTTGGTACTAATAATAGCTACTGCTGCGTTGTCCAAATAGTCAATCAATGCAACCCTTCTTTGATCTTTTAAAAAACCTTTTACTAACTTTACCAATCGTTGTGTGTTTAATGGATTTTTCTCCCCAAAGCCATCCTCATCAAACCCAACATACCAAAATGTGCTCCATTTCTCTGGTTTAATTTGTAGTATAGAAGTTATTTTGGATATTTCATAGGCATCATTGTTTAGAATAGCTCTTAGTAGTAATGAAGAATTATTTAATGACATATCTAGATCCCAAATTTCATTAGCGGAATTAATAACCTGAATTGCCTGGTTCATATTGTAATCCTCTATACTTTTTGGACTTAGAAACATTAAGTACATGGAGGGTATATTACTTCTTCTGATCTTTTTTAAATAAATACGACAAACCTGACCATTAGGAAGCTCAATAATGTGTTGGTTGACCCTTTCACTATATCCCTGTTTTTGTACTTGGGACACTAAATCTTTAATGTTTAGGGATTCCATTCCTTCTTCATACCATGCTTCTATGAATTCTAGATACCCATCACATAAAATTAACGTACATGGAATTTGTTCATTTATTATTCTTAAGAGTTGCTTATAATTTCTCTTTGAATCTGAAAGTTCTGCAAACTTTTGCAAAACAACTCCTGAAAATTGATTCTCTTGCCTCTTAGATACAAAAACCGACTCCAATACTTGACTGATGACTTCACTGTAGCCAATATCAAGACCAATTATAATGATTGGAAAGTCTAATCCATCAGCTATTGCAATCATTTTATGATTAATCTTTTTAACGACAACGCCCACATAGTATAATACTAAACCAGCAGTTCCAATTTCATTAAGGCTTTTAATAATTTTACACTGTGCACCAACATCATCTTTTACCGAGGCAAAAGCTGTGATAATAAGCTCATTATCACCAAAGTAAGATTCTTTAAATACATTAGTATCTGCCATCTCAAGAACCGAACAAGTAGATACAGTATTGCCAAGTCCTCCCTTACCGGCCACTACTTCCGCTCCTTCAAAAGCCGGTAGGTTCAAACAATCTTTTACAGTAACTCCCAACCCTGCACCTCCTAATACTTACTAAATATACCCATATAACAATCAAACCTATCTCTTCTCTACTTACTACCATTAAAATGCTAAAATATCCTCATCTTCAATAATAATGATACCAGCATTAAAATGATTTTACTCCATATCCATCTGAACAATCTCATATTCCCTAGTGCCCAATCCAATCTTTTCTGCATGCTCTAGGGTAGCTCTCCCCTTTTCAAAAAGCTTTTCCCCGCTATTTTTCTGTAGTAAATCTAAACAAGCTGTATCCAAGGCTACAGGATCTTTCGCTGCTAAGACTCCGATATTTTCAGCAATAGGTTTCATGACTTGCCCGGCGCAGTCACAGGCTTTAGTAATGTTATGAATAAAGGTAATATAGATAATATCCTTATCCTTAGCTGCTCCATAGGCATACTCCGCCAATTTTTCTAGAAAATGTGATCCTCCCCATGCATTTAGTATTGCCCCTTGGGGGCAAACAGCAATACACCCTGCACAGCCTACACATTTTTCATCATTGATTATGGCAATATCCTCGGTATGAATAGCATCAAAATCACATTTGGTTTCACAGATACCGCAGGTGATACACTTCTCAGCTATTACATTGGGGGATATTCCTGAATGCTGATCCAATTTACCTCCCCGAGCAGCAAAGCCCATGGCAAGTTGTTTTAGAGCACCCCCAAAGCCTGCCTCTACATGACCTTTAAAATGGCTCATGACAATAAATTGATTATAATCTCCATAGGCCTTGCCGATTTTACACTTGTCTATATAATCCTTATTAATTTCTATTTCATTATATTCAGTTCCTGTGTCTCCATCGGCTATGATAATGGGGATCTGGGTAAAGCCATGATCTTTCGCTGTTTCAATATGGATATCCTTAGTGGTTCTGGCCCCTCTATATAATACATTGGTCTCAATATAGGATGGAGATATTCCCTCTTCCTGGAGATAGCTTATAATAGCATCATAGGAGGTGGCAGGCATAAAAGTTTTATTGCCTTTCTCTCCAAAATGAACCTTAATAGGCACTTC
Source organism: Irregularibacter muris (assembly GCF_024622505.1). Lineage (NCBI taxonomy): Bacteria > Bacillati > Bacillota > Clostridia > Eubacteriales > Eubacteriaceae > Irregularibacter > Irregularibacter muris. Next base: position 3,280 of record NZ_JANKAS010000021.1, on the reverse strand, counting down.
TTTTTCAAAGTGATGATCGGTTTCTGCTACGACTTTCTTCAATAATATTAGGGCATCTTTGCTTAGTTGGTTATAATCCGTTCCTGGGTTCTTAATGAAATATACTTTCTGCATTCTTTTCTCTCTCCTCCATAAATTAGTTCATTTTATTATTTCTATCCTTACCTCCTATACTCCTTTTAATTTTGAGGAGATATTTAAAACAATAAATCTCCTATTTCCCTTGGGAAATCCATTTCCTATAGGACAGATGCTCATACATATACCACACACTGATCCTCTTCCGATATGTTGAAATTTTTCTTTCATATGCATACTACAAGCATGGGCATCGAAAATCTGCTTTCTTTCCATCCCCTGCTCCCAGTTTACCCCTTCTATGGCCATGGCAGGACAATGGCTGGCACATAAATTACAATTACCACATTTAGAAGCAATGATCGGTGTTCCTATAGATAATTCTTTATTGGTAAGTATGGTCCCCAAACGAACCCTAGGACCAAATTTATGGTGGACAAATAAACCACTTTTCCCAATCCACCCGAGACCAGCAAGGGTAGCTGCGGTTTTATGGGGGAAGGCTCCATAATAGGGAGCATCATGTAAAGATTGGGAAGCCGGAATGGCTATGGCTTTATAGCCATAGTTTTGAAGTTCTATAGTTGTCCTTAGGGTAATCTCATTAATATGATAATTCACACTACGATAGTGAGAAAAGTAAGTTTCTGTCGGCTGATCCTTTATATCATTGACTATTCCATGGGATAATTGAATAACATAGGTGATGGCATAATGATATTCTGCCCACTGGCTAGGTGCCACTTCCTTCACTTGACTAAATCCTATATCACTAACTCCTAAGCTACGTATATATTCTTTTAAGGCCTGAGTATCCATAAAAATCTCCTTCTTGTACTAGATTCTTTATCCTTCTTTAATAGACCATTCCCAGGATTACATCCTAGGAATTAAATCTAATTTTCCTATTTGATTATACTACACTCCATTTGAATTGGTCTAAAATCTTTTCCTCCCTTGTAAATCCCTTCTATTTAATTTATTCTTCCAACAAAAGTTATCTTCTCAGACATGAATATATTCTGCTAGACTTGTAGCACCATATATGTATTTTAATTTAGTAAGATCTTAGGCATACTTATCATTAAATATCTTATAATTATTAAAGACCTAGGATTTCATCCTAGGTCTTTAATAGAATCTTATATTTGATTTGCTTTTTTATAAAACTAATGATATCTATGTTTTTTAAATGTCTTGACCAAAGAATGCCATTTTGATATTTTCCTTTTTAAAATCTACCTTAGGTTCTACTTGTTTACCTTCTGTATAATCCTTAAGAGTATTTTCACTTGAAGCATTGTCTCCCTCAATTTCTTGTGGAGAGATCAACAAGCAGATGACACTATCTTTCGTGGCAAATAGGATTTGAGCATAGGTTTCTTCCTCAAAAGTATCATAAATTCTACCGGCACTATAGGTGCCCCTGGCAACGGTATTGGGGCTATTGGCTACATAACCTACGACTCCTATATAAGGAAGTAATGCTGCTATCGCTTCATCATCGTATTCATTATTCTTCTCCTTAACCAATTTTAGGATTCTTCCTATTTCCATAGGCTTCATGCCATAATAATGTTTTGTTCCTGTTATGGTGACAAAATAGTTTATATCCATACCTTTCATCTCCTTTATGGATTATATAGAAACTGCATGATAGATCATTCTTGTTCCTACATACTTACTCATTCTCTACTTTATTATCCTGATAAATAGAAAACTGAGAATCTTAATACTTCTAGTATTTTAGAAAATATTGTGCATTAAAATTCTTCCATAATTTGTCCTCTTCTAAAACATCCTACCAAATGATCATTAATTAGTCCCACTGCCTGCATATAAGAATATATGATAGTGGTCCCTATAAATTGAAATCCTCTTTTCTTTAAATCTTTGGCAATTTTATCGGATAGTTTTGTATTACTAGGCACTTCCGATAGTACTGTCCATTGATTGTTTATAGGGCGATTATTTACGAAGGACCATATATATCCATCAAAGCTTCCAAATTCCTCTTGCACTTCTAAAAACCTTTTGGCGTTATTGATGGAGGCTCGAATCTTTCTGCTATTCCTAATAATCCCTGGATTTTTTACCAAGGATTCTATCTTTTCTTCATCATATTTTGCTACCTTTACGGGGTCAAATTCATCATAGGCTTTCCTATAATTTTCTCTTTTTCTTAATATCGTTATCCAACTTAGTCCGGCCTGGGCCGATTCTAAAACCAAAAACTCAAAATGTTTAAGGTCACAGTGAACAGGTACTCCCCATTCTTCATCGTGATACTTAATATACAATTCATCATTTCCGCACCAAGGACATCGGTTCATCGCCTTTCCTTCCTTTCATCACTTTTACCTTAGTTCAATTTGTCCAATACCTGCTTCCATATCTATTTTCAAGGTAGGATTGTCATCGGAGTAAAGCTCATTTGTGTAAACATTATCACTCTTGTTCAGGCCATTAGCAGAAATTTCTCCTATACCTTTATCTATTTTCGCAACTACACCCATATTTTCCGGTAAAAGGACAGTGGTTTTTCCCACACCACCTTGAATGCTAATTTCTACATCCTTCTCCCATTTCCCTCGCAAATCTATTTCCGCTTCTCCAACGCCCATTTCAATATCTACTTTATCTAGATTTAAAGTACCTAAAATAAGATGACTTTTCCCGACGCCTAATTTTAGATTTAAATTTATAGAAGGTTCATTATTTAAGGTGATATCCCATAAATACTTATAATGTTTCAAATTAATCCCCTTCATTTTAGAGGGTTGATAAATGGAAAGATTCCCTTGACTACCCATTGAATTATAGTTTACTTCTGGTTTCCAACGTTCAGGTTGATATATAAAATTTCCCTGGAATATATCCTGAGAATCTCCCCCAATCTTTAACTCTCCCACTCCTATTTTCATGTCTACATCTAAAGTTTTCAAGGCTTCATACTTTTGGCTTTCTGACCATGTAAACTGAGACCCATTTTCTATAGGCCTTCTTATACAACCAACAGATAGAAAACTTAAAAACAGGATACCAAGAGCACTTAGGACTATTCTTTTCATTCTGTTCCTCCTCGTATAATAAGTTTGTAGCTAATAATCGTAGCTATAAACTTATTTATTTTTATTAAGAATACCCTAATGCTAAAATAACCTTATAGGACATTAGCGAAGGTTTGAGCTTTTTCTCCTTG
>NZ_JANKAS010000020.1 GCF_024622505.1 Irregularibacter muris | reverse complement strand
ATAACCTCCTTCGCCACGTAAATATGCATCTACAACTTTCTTTTTAAACTCATAACTGTATACAGCCATAAAAATACCGACCTCCAATCGTTAGATTTTTGGTCTAACTTTTGGGGGTCGGTACAATATTTATAGATACTTTTTTCTTTGTTATTATTCTAATTCCACTGCTCCTGTATTTAATGCATAGTATCTTCCCTCTTGTTTCATTAAATCATCATGGTCACCACGTTCTATGATTTCTCCATGTTCCAATACCATAATGGCATTAGAATCCCGTACTGTAGATAGTCTGTGGGCGATGACAAAGGTGGTTCTTCCTGCCATAAGCTTATCCATACCTTCTGAGATTAGCTTTTCTGTTCTTGTATCAACAGATGATGTGGCTTCATCAAGAATTAATATCCTTGGATTTGCTACTGCTGCCCTGGCAATGGAAAGAAGCTGTCTTTCTCCCTGTGAAAGGTTCTGACCGTCTGCCGTAAGCATTGTATCATATCCTTGGGGAAGATTTTTAATAAAGTAATGGGCATTGGCAAGCTTTGCTGCTGCCTTGACTTCCTCATCTGTTGCATCAAGCCTTCCATACCTTATATTATCTGCTATTGTTTCCTCAAATAAATGCACATCCTGAAGGACAATACTCATGGTGCTTCTTAAATGGTATTTGTTTATCTGTCGAATATCTATTCCATCATAGAGTATACGACCTTCATTGATCTCATAAAATCTATTGATTAGATTTGTTATCGTGGTCTTCCCAGCACCGGTGGATCCAACAAAAGCAATTTTCTGACCAGGTTTTGCATAAAGATTTATATTTTTAAGGACTCTTTGCCCTTTTACATAACCAAAGTCTACATTTTCAAAGGTGATATCTCCTCTAAGGGGTATCTCTTCTACCTCTCCATTGTCCTTAGGTATCTTCCAGTGGGAATTCTCCCCATCTTCATCCTGGATTAATCTTACCTCACCATGATCAATCTCTATTTCTTCATCTAATACATGAAATATTCTTTCTGCCCCTGCTAAAGCTGCAAACAATGTATTCAGTTGATTTGAAACCTGAGTAATGGGTCTTGAAATTGTTCTTGTATATTGTAAGAAGGATGCAATATTTCCTACACTCAATGTATTTTTCATGACTAAAAATGAACCCATCATTGATACAAGGGCATATAACACATAGGATAGATTTCCCATAACCGGCATAAGCATAACCCCGTAGGTTGAAGCCTGAGTACTTGATTTTCTTAACTCTTCATTTTTTCTATTAAAATCATCCATAGCACGATCTTCGTAGTTAAAAACCTTGACCACCTTTTGGCCGGACATGATCTCCTCAATATAGCCATTCATCTCCCCTAGGGCTGCCTGCTGATTACGGAAGTTTCTGGCTGATCTCTGTCCTATATATTTTATAGCCATAAACATGACAATCAGCATACCCACTACTACTAATGTCAGCATAGGACTAAGGATGATCATCATAGTAAAGGTACCAAGCACTGTTACCGCGGATAATGTAACCTGTGATACACTTTGCTCCAGGGATTGATTTAGCATATCCACATCATTGGTAAAGGTTGACATTAACTGGCCATGAGAGTGGGTATCAAAATAGGAAATCGGTAATTTTTCCATATGGGAAAACAGATCTTGACGAATCTTATGAACGGTCTTCTGGGCTAGTTTGGCCATAGATAAGTTCCCTACATACTGACCAATAGAAATAAGAATAACCAGAATACCCATAAAAATAAGATATTTTATAAATAATCCTGCATCATAATCTCCCACTAATGTATCAATAATAGGACTGAGCATGGCATTTGCTCCTATCTGAGCAATAGAACTCAGGACAATAAAAAATATTCCTCCAAAGAGTAACCTCTTATTAAATTTAAAGTAGCTAAATAACCTGATCAATGTCTTCCCCGTATCTTTGGGGCGTAGCTGTTTACCTTTTGGTTGCTTGCTCATTCTCCAATCACCCCTTTCTGTTGTGATTCATAAAGTTCTCTATAAATTGGAGAATGCTTTATTAACATTTCATGATCTCCCATTGCTTCTATTTCCCCTTCATGTAATACTAGAATTCTATCCGCATGTTGGATGGATGAAATTCTTTGGGCAATAATAATGGTGGTTACATGGCCAAGCTCTTCTTGAAAAGTCTGCTGAATTTTTGCATCAGTAGTCATATCTACGGCACTTGTTGAATCATCCAGGATAATAACCTTTGGAGATTTTAATAAAGCTCTTGCAATGGTAAGCCTTTGTTTCTGTCCACCTGAAAAATTATCTCCTCCTTGCTCGACTCTATGGTCAATCCCGTCTTCAAACTGCGTGACAAACTCCCAGGCCTGGGCATGTTTTAATGCATCTATAATCTCCTGATCTGTAGCTGCTTCATTCCCCCATTTCATATTTTCACGAAGGGTACCAGAAAACAGTGTGTTTTTCTGTAGGACAAAGGCCACCTGATCCCGTAGAGTCTTTATCTGTAAATCTCTTACATCTATTCCTCCTACAGATACAGATCCCTCTGTTACATCATAGAGTCTTGGAATAAGTTGTACCAAAGTAGATTTTGATGAGCCTGTAGAACCAATTATTCCAAGAATTTCTCCTGAGTTAATTTTAAAATGGATGTTCTTTAGGGTTTTTTCATTACTTCCAGGGTAGCTAAAGCTCACATTGTCAAAGCGTACTGTCCCATCCCTTAATTCCTTTACAGGCTGAGAACTTTCCTTTATTTCCGATTCTGTATTGAGTATCTCTAAAATTCTCTGCAAAGATGCTGAACCACGTAAAAACTGCATAAAAAACATTGAAATTAACATAAGGGCGAGCATAATCTGAGTGATATAAGTAATAAAGGATATTAACTCCCCACCGCCTAAAGTGCCTATAATAACCTGTTGTCCACCAAACCATAACACGGCAATAATTGTAGAATATATGACAAGATTCAATACAGGCATAAGTAGTATTACAAGGGAAATAGCCTGTAGGGCATTCTCTCTTAATGAATCATTTCTTTCTTTAAATCTACCTTCTTCATGTTTTTGTCTATTAAAGGATTTAATAACCCTTATGCCTGTTAAATTTTCCTGAATGATGGCATTTACCCTATCCACACGACTTTGCAACCTAAGAAATAATGGTCTTGCCTTAACTAATACTATAGCAATGATAACTGCCGTAACGGGTATTGCTACCATAAATACCCTCGCTAAGGATGAATTTATGGTAAAGGCCATAATCAATGCAAATAGCAGTAAAAACGGTGCCCTTATTGCCATACGAAGGCTCATCATTGTGACTTGGCCAATGGTATTACAATCATTAGTAAGTCTTGTGATAAGAGAGGAAACTGTAAAATTGTCAAGATTTGCAAAGGAAAAGCCCTGAACTTTTTTAAAGGTTTCCTTTCTTAGCTCCGCAGCAAATCCATAACCTGCCCTTGCTCCACAATGAGCACTTAGAATCCCGAAAATCATGCCTAATAATGCAGCTACAATCATGAAAAGACCAATCTTTATAATATAATCAATATCCCTATTTGCAATTCCTATATCCACGATTCGTGACATCAGATAGGGAATAATAATATCTGCCAAAACCTCCAAAATCATAAGTATTGGACTAAGTATGGCATAAATCCTATATTTCTTCATATAACGTAATACTTTACTCAAGGTATCCCTCCTACTCCATCTTATCCTTTAGATTGTTTTTCCCACTCATCCTCTCCAGATTTTTATTCATCTTTGCTGTTGTTGTCCATGCTAGGCATTGATAAATTAGAGTTTATCATAATTTGTACCCCATTGTCTCTAGCCAATTTGTCACCTCTTCCGGTGAACCAGTACCATTTACAGCAATACCTGGTAAGATTATGGATTTTGAACATTCTTTTGCTATATCTTTTTCAATTTGACCAAAGCCGCCGCCCCCATGGGTGCAAAAGGGAATTATTGTTTTGTCTGTGAAATTATGTTGTCTTAGAAAACTCATCACTGGTGGAGCTAATGTTTTAAACCAGTTGGGCGTACCTATAAATATTGTTTGATATTCCTCTATTGACTCATTTCCCGAAACTAACTTAGGGCAAAATCCTCGAGAAATTTCATTTCTTACCTCTTTTGCAGCTGTATTATAGTCAAAGGAATAATTCTTAGCAGGAATTAATTCTCTTAGGACACCCCCTGTCTGCTCTGCTATTTCTAATGCTAAATTTTCTGTGTTGTGAAAAAGTGAATAATAAACAATGAGTATATGGCTCATATAGGTCATCTCCTTTTGCATCTTTAGTCCTACTTATTTATATTAAACCACATTATGCAATGTAATACGCAATACTTAATTTTTATTTCTATATAAAATAGAAAGATAAGTTCGGAATTGCAAGGCGAAATTCATCATTTACGATTCATATAATATTCCACCTATTAACATATCCCCTCTGCAAAGTGATTTCAACACTTCTTGATAGACTTTTATTTCCCCATTCTATTGAATTGACATAAAAATATCCTTATAATAGTATATATATTAAAAGTATATGCGGAAATGGCGGAATTGGCAGACGCGCTAGATTCAGGTTCTAGTGAGCTAATACTCATGGGGGTTCGAGTCCCCCTTTCCGCACCATAATGGATATTAAATACAGGGTATTTCGGAAAGGAGCAAATAAGCATGTTTAAGAATAATACGAACAAGAGAACCATTGCCATGCTACTGCTTATTGCCTTTGTCTTTGCCACCTCTCTTTCCGCAGTGTTTCTGTTTACCCATGCCGATCACGAGCATGATCATCATGGCCCAGAAGGCACCTGTGCTACCTGTGCACAGCTTGGTACAGTCCATCACCTACTTAAAAACATTTTTACCACCATTCTTGCTTCGGTGACGGCGCTAAGCACGCTTCTTATCCTCACAATAACAGTCAACACAGTCTCCCCTAGAGTGAGATTTCATACACTTGTTTCATTAAAAGTTCGTTTAAACAATTAGAATAACCTCCAGCAAGAGAATACTAGGCTCATTTTATTTTTGGTATAGTATTCCCTTGCTTTTTTGCGCCCAAATTTAAGAAAATAAGGAGGTTTATTCTATGAAACGTATTCTATCAATTGTTTTGATTATCATGATGACAACGGTACTTTTTACCGCTTGCACCAAGAATAATCCGGCTGGTACCAATGAAGATGATAGTGACAAAGTCAATGTTGTTGCTACCATTTTTCCACAGTATGATTTTATTAGGCAAATCGCCGGAGATAACGTAAATTTGACTATGCTTTTATCTCCCGGTGCTGAAAGCCATTCCTTTGAGCCTACACCCCAGGACATAATCAGAATACAAAACTGTGATATGTTCATTTATGTGGGCGGCGAATCTGACGCTTGGATAGACGAAATTCTGGATTCCATGGATACAAGCAACATGGAAATTGTGTCTCTTATGGATTTGGTCGATACTGTAGAGGAAGAAATGGTTGAGGGCATGGAGGATGACCATGGCCATGAACATAGCCACGAAATCCATGCAGAAGACATTGAAGCTCGTCCACTGGAGGAATTCAAAGGTTCATGGCAATCGGTTCTGCCTTATTTTGAGGACGGAACACTGGATGAATATATTGCGGCTACTGCCGAAAAGAACGAAAAAACTCCAGCAGAAGAAAAGACAGACTTTCTTCAAAAACGCGCCACAGAATATAAAACCATTGAGATCACTGATACCGGTCTGACTATTTCTACTGATGTCGGTAATGTTAGCGGAGAATACTCTTACGTTGAGTACCGGCCTGTTTACAATGATGAAGGGGAAATCAGCAACGTCTGGTATGTCTATCAGATTTCCAAGCCTTCTGAAAAACTGCCCACTTATTTAGCATTCAGTGATCATGCAATCAAGCCCCAGGACCATGATGAGCATGAGCACGAAGACGAATTACCCCATTTCCATTTAAGATACGGAAGTGAAAGTATAGATGCCCTAATTGATGCTGAGAATTGGGCGCCCACCTACTATCCCTCAGGGGCCACAGCCGAAGATATTAAAGAGGCACTTCTCGATCACGATCACGCCCATGAGGCCGAATATGACGAACATGTTTGGACTTCTCCTAAAAATGCAATGACAATCGTGCAAGCTTTATCCGACAAGCTCTGCACCTTAGACAATGCAAACGCCTCTGTATATGAGCACAATACTGCCACTTACCTGGAAAAGCTGGGCAATCTGGATAATGCATTTAAGGAAGCCGTGTCGGCAGGCAACCGAAAGACGCTCATATTTGGGGACCGCTTCCCATTCCGTTACTTTACAGAGGCCTATGGACTCAATTATTTCGCGGCTTTTTCTGGCTGTTCCACAGAAACTGAAGCAAGTGCAGCTACCATTGCTTTCCTCATTGACAAAGTAAAGGATGAAAATATTCCCACGGTATTCCATATTGAGCTTTCCAACGAGAAAATGGCGGACAGCATCTGTGAATCCACAGGTGCAAAAAAACTGCTTTTTCATTCTTGCCACAACATTACAAAGGATGATTTTGAAAGCGGTATTGGGTATTTGGATTTAATGACACAGAATGTGGATAATTTGAAGGAGGCACTGAAATAATGGAATTAATTAGCTGTAATAATGTCTCCTTCGCTTACGATGGGAATACCGTAGTTAGTGGGTTGAATTTTTCGGTAAACTGCGGAGACTATTTGTGTATCGTTGGTGAAAATGGTTCTGGGAAAAGTACATTGATAAAGGGGTTGCTTCGGTTAAAGCAACCCTTCAAGGGAGATTTATCTTTTAACCAAGGACTGAAAAGAAGCGAAATGGGTTATTTGCCCCAACAAACCGCCGTGCAGAAAGACTTTCCCGCAAGCGTATATGAAGTGGTTCTATCCGGTCGGCTGAGTATGCGAGGTATCCGCCCTTTTTACACCCAAAATGACAAAAGGGTTGTAGAGGAAAATCTGAGCCGACTGGGTATTGAAAATATACGCAAGAGGTGTTATCGGGAACTGTCCGGAGGTCAGCAGCAGCGAGTGCTGCTGGCCCGGGCACTTTGCGCTACACAAAAGGTTCTCCTATTAGATGAGCCAGTAGCCGGCCTGGACCCCCTTGTCACGCAGGAATTGTACTTTCTCATTGAAAAGATAAACAAAGATACGGGCATTACCATTATCATGGTGTCCCATGACATTCAGAGCGCAGTTAAATACGCCGGTTCTATTTTGCACCTGAAAAACCAGCAGGCCTTTTTCGGCACGGCGGAGGAATATGCCAAATCTAGTATTGGAAGGGGCTTTTTGGGAGGTGCGCAAAATGCTTAATACCTTGGTGGAAATGTTTTCCTATACATTTCTTGTCCGAGCGGTCGTTGTGGGACTGCTGGTTTCATTATGTGCCGCCTTACTCGGCGTAAGTCTCGTACTCAAGAGGTACTCCATGATTGGCGATGGACTTTCCCATGTGGGCTTTGGAACACTGGCCATCGCCATGGCCATGAATGCCGCACCCCTCACCGTTTCCATACCCATTGTGGTGTTGGCAGCTTTTTTCCTCCTACGCATTAGCGAAAACAGCAAAATCAAGGGCGACGCCGCCATCGCACTGATCTCCACAAGCTCACTGGCCATCGGCGCGGTGGTCATTTCCATGACCACTGGAATGAATACAGACGTTTGCAACTATTTGTTTGGTAGCATTCTTGCCATGAGCAAAGACGACGTAACTTTAAGCGTCATTCTTGCCATTATCGTTATGGTGCTTTTCATCTTCTTTTACAACAAAATTTTTGCAGTAACCTTTGATGAAACCTTTGCTAAGGCAACCGGAACCAAAACAGGACTTTACAATATGCTTATTGCTTTTCTGACGGCCATTACCATTGTCCTTGGTATGAGGATGATGGGCGCTATGCTGATTTCAAGCCTCATTATTTTCCCTGCACTGATATCCATGCGCGTCTGCAAACGGTTTAAGACCGTCACCCTTTGCTCGGCAGTTGTATCGGTAACTTGCTTTTTTATAGGTGTCGTAGCCTCATATATATACGAGACCCCCACAGGAGCCAGCATTGTCATTGTCAATATCGTGGCACTGCTACTCTTTTGGCTGGCAAATGTACTCAAAGAGAGGGTAATCTCATGAAAAAACTTTTAATGATCATATTGATTATCTGTTTGTTTTTGTTATCTGGTTGTAATCAAGAACCACAACAGGAGCCGGTAAGGAATAATGGTGGTACCCAAGCGATTTCTCCTTCAGAGGATGCAAGCATATCTCCTGAAAAAGAAAATGGGGATGTTGAATTGCCGATTGATGAAACTCCACCTACAGATAATAAAAGTTCAGAAGTCATTGAAATAAAAGAAAAAATGTTCATCGCCCAGACCAATGACATCTACTTAAATGGTGAGGATTATTTAGGCAAAACCATTAAATATGAAGGTATTTTTGATCTATTCACTTGGGAGGAAACCGGTGAGACATACTACTACGTCATTCGCTATGGCCCTGGTTGTTGCGGTACGGATGGTGACGCGGGGTTTGAAGTCACGTGGGATGGCGAATACCCCAATCAAAATGATTGGGTAGAGGCTGTGGGTATACTGGAAACCTACGAAGAAAGCGGCCACCAGTATCTACGCCTCCGATTATCCAGTTTGAAGGTTTTACCTACCAGGGGTGCGGAATATGTATCCCACTAATTTTTCTAGTCATTCGAGCAACATTCATGCCCATTGGCCTATTACTAAAAAGAACAGCATTGATGGATAAGCAAGAAAAGATGACTCACATTTTTAAAATGAAAGGTGAGTCGTCTTTTTATCACAAAATGATTATAAACTTTTACATAGCGTAAATGTCAATAAATTTATCTTCTATATATTATTGCTCCTATTATATAGAAAGGATAGATGACGATTATTGTATTATGGGTTCTTTGGATAAATTGGAATTTATAGTGCTCCTATTATACTCATTCGTTTTAAAAAATGAACATTAAAAAAATAACAGGAAGTGTTTTGATTAAGTCTCTATTCAATAGCAAATATACTGCACCAAATCCAAATCCAGCAAAGGCACTTAATACACCTGCCTCAAAACTGGATTTTGTAAACATATGTGCTAATCCCCATGTTAATGCACATATTATACCGCCATAAGGGATTTTCTCATTCCTGAACCATTTTTCAAAGGCTTTTTGCCCAAATACAATAATCAAAGTAAAAAGTACCGTTTCAAAAAAATAATACAAATATTGCATTGAGAATTTGAACATTCCAAGATTGTTAAATTCTATCAGAATCTTGAATCCATTCCAATTCATATAGGAAATAAAGCAAGAAAGCAATATCAAACCAACAACAACTGCCCACTGCCATACTTTGAGACTAGCTATATTCTCCTTCAGTTTAAAACCATATCTTTTTATTGCATATTTTATCATCAAAAATATAGCTATATACCAAAGAATACAAATTAAAGACCAATGGGAAATAATTGTCCAATTATCAAATTTTACTGGCTGACCATAAAAAAATGGTTCTATCCTAGCTAAGATAACGTCCAAACCTAACACCATAAAAGCCAGCAACGCTAATTTAAAATAATCTAACCCTTTGATATTTTCTTTTAATAACATATGTATCCTCCACTGTATCAATGCCCTTGATTCAAAACTACTTATCAAATTCTGTTTATTTATCTCTTTAATCTAACTGCCTCTTAATTTCTTTAAATTAACTAGTACAACGGGTTAAGTTATCATTATTAAACTAGCAAAGCCTAATTCTCACTTAATTTTTTAATTGCTTGTTTTTCATCTGGGAGGAAGAATATATCTTTTCCCTGGTTACACTCATACATAAAATCCTTTAAACTTTTACTTGTATAAACCGTAAAGTCTCCTACAATCGCAAATTTCACATGATAGTTAATAAATTTTTGTAATATTTCACCTGCAAGTTTTGTTCTTAAGTGAAAAAAGTCCTCACATATTGCGGATTTATCCAAAATTATTCTATTATAGCCTGTTTCATACTGTACTGTTGCCATAAAATCCAAAGCAGACTGAACATCTGTTATCAATATCTCGTCGCTATGTATGATGGCAATTCCTTTATCCTTTTCTTTTATGGTACTTATTTCCATAATAATCCTCCAATATAATCATTAAATTTCTCTGCACATCTATGCCGTCTTCCAAAATACTAAATTTTTCAGTTCACTTTTAAGCAAGGATAGACTCTATGAAAATACACTATTCCGAGGAAATGCTCTCTTAAAAATTTCTAAGAAGATTTGCAGAATGCAACAACAGGCATCGATGGCGTCTGTTGTTTTGATTATTAATTTAATATTACCACAATTTTATTACCAGCAACACTTACTATTTGGTTATTTTATTAGTTTACTTGATTTAGATCATTGTACCAAGCTCGTGAGCACGCTGTAAGAATTTTTCATCAATATATTTATTTTTCGGATCACTCTTGCATCCACCGGCTAAACACATCCCAATGTTCTTCCATCTAATTGCTTTTGTAACAAAACTGTAGTAAGAAATCGGCTGTTCAAAGGTCCAAAAATTATCGTCTCCTGCCGTCATAAGCAACACAGTTTCTTTAGGCGGAAACTGGTCATTTTCTGCAATTGCATATAAACGTTCAATAAAAGCTTTTATTTTTGCTGATATCGTCCAGAAATAAAGGGGGGAAGCCAAAACTATCGTGTCACATTGGTTAATCAATGGATAAATTTCCTGCATATCGTCCTTAATGATACAAATGGGATTTTTTCCCTTGCAAGCTTCACAGCCTTGACATCCACTTAGCTTTTTGTCCCCTAGAAAAACCTTATGCACCCGATGCCCGGCTTTTGTAGCCCCTTTACAAAAAGCATCTGCCAATTGGGAAGTGTTTCCTTTCTTCGTACCGCTCCCCACTAAAACTAAAATGTTTCTCATATGTGAATCCTTCCTTTCTCCTAATTTAAGTTGAAAGTCACTTGGACATTCCCCTTTCCAAGAGCATCCGCCAACCCAGTCACATCTTCAATGGAGCCAAGCTTTGTGTAACTGTAAGAAGTGGAAAAACTCTCATAGAATAATACTAGACAATCCGAGCCGTAAAGCATTAAATCACCCGTCTCAATATTTCCTACTCTTTCACTCTCTGTAGGAAAGTTCTCTGAAAAAAAGTAGAATTTTTCGTTTCCATTCAAATCTTCCATGTTTAATGTCAGTGGAAACTTTTCCAGCAACGCTCGTGTAGCATCATTCTCATATAGGGTTGCCGTAAAACTATTGCTACCAATCTGAATATTTATAATAGTCATGGTGTCACTTTGTGCCTGTATATCCTGATGGTCTGATGGAATTTCTTCCTGTATGTCCGGTTCAGCTAGAGTATATTGAGAATTGCTTGAACATCCAACCAAAGCCATCACACATATAAGGGAAAGCAACATATACATGGTTTTTCTCATTTTATTTATTCACTCCATTTCCCACTAAAGCGCCTTACCTAATTCATAGGCTTCCATTAGAGCAGGATTCTCTTTAACATCCTCCACATTAAACAGACTGTTGCCACGCACAACTCCTTTTAATCTTGATTTTTTAAAACAATCAATCCAGCCCTGTAGACCCTTGATTGTACCATCTATTGCACTTTCTTCTTCCTCTGCCGCAGTTGCCAGCAGATAGATATCACGGAAAGCATAGTCAGAGGGATATAAAGGGTTAGAGCGGTCTAACATGGTTTTCATCTGTCCGCTCATTCCGTAAAAATAGACTGGTGTGGCAAAGACAATAACTTCAGCGGTCAGCATCTTCTGTGCGATAATATCCGCATCGTCACCAATGACACAGCGCTTTGTTTTTTGACAGACAAGACAGCCTTTACAAAAGCCTATGGTCTTATCATGTAGACTAACCATCTCTACCTTATTTCCTGCTTCTTTGGCACCTTTTGCAAACTCTTTGGCTAAGGTGGCAGAATTTCCACCCTTTCGAGGGCTTGTTGAAATAATCAAAACTTCTTTACTCATTATTTTCCTCCTTAGAATGATGAATTTTCTTAATAAATTTGGCTGGAACACCGCCAACAATAGTGTTTGTGGGGACATTCTTTGTCACCACTGCTCCCGCTGCAATAATAGCTCCATCTCCAATAGTTACTCCAGGAAGAATTGTTGCATTAGAGCCCACCCACACATTTTTACCAACCACAATAGGTGCAGGATGCATAGTCCCCCTATTCTCAGATGCATGGTCATGGTTGAGGGTTGCCATGACTACGTTATGCCCAATCAAGGCTCCATCTCCAATGGTGATGCCTCCCTGATCCTGAAACTTACACCCAGCATTGATAAACACATTTTTTCCTATAGTAATGTTTTTTCCACAGTCTGTATAAAAGGGCGGAAACATAGCGAAGGATTCATCAATTTCTCTGCCTGTAAGTCTTTCCATTAAGGCATGGACTTCTTCTGGCACATGATAATTGTTGTTCAGCTCGGTTGTAATTCTCAAGGCTTCTTGACTTATTCCATGCATAAACATGTGCACTTCTGACCCTCCAATAACCGGAAGACCACTATTTAAATAATCTAAAAATTCCTTTAAATTCATATAATATACATTCCTTTCCATAAACTCTTTTCATAATTTCATCATTTTGGGCATCACCTTTGCCCCATACCTTGTCGTCTTAAACCTTTACTTGTCGTGACAGTATATAAAACTGTGAGAAGTTTATAAGTAATTGAAATCTTTTTTAAAACTTTCTAGCTTATTAAATGATATTTTGTTTTTGTGAGACACAAATCAGTATGCCTAGTATTTCCTCACTTTTTATTATAAATTAAACCAAAACAGATAACAAATACTTATAATGAATAGATTCCCATAGTTTACAGGAATACCAAAAGAGGATATACTCTATTTAAAGATTGGAGGATTAAGAGATGGAATTTCGAGTTTTACGTTATTTTTTGGCAGTTGCAAGGGAAGAGAGTATTACAGGAGCAGCTAAAATCCTAAATGTAACACAGCCTACCCTTTCAAAACAGCTGATGGAATTAGAAGAAGAACTTGGGAAGAAACTCCTTATACGTGGCAATAGAAGAATCACCCTCACGGAAGAAGGAGTCTTGCTTCGTAAAAGGGCACAGGAAATTATGGAGCTTGTGGATAAAACTGAATCAGAAATTAGCAGTAAGGATGAGGTCATCAGTGGAGATGTCTATATTGGCGGAGGTGAAACAGATTCCATGCGTCTCATTGCAGGAGTAGTACGGAAACTCCAAGAGGAGCATCCCCATATTCAATATCATCTATACAGCGGCAATGCAGCTGATGTAACTGAACGTTTGGATAAAGGATTGTTGGACTTTGGCGTTCTTATTGGGACAGCAAATATTCAAAATTATGACTATCTGCATCTCCCTACAACAGATACATGGGGCCTGCTAATGAAAAAAGATAGCCCACTGTCTCATTTAGACAGCATCCGACCAGAGAATCTACATGATATACCCCTGATCTGCTCTAGACAAGCCCTTTCAGGGAATGAAATATCAGGATGGTTCGGTAATGATTTTGAAAAGCTTAATATTGTAGCCACCTATAACCTGATTTATAATGCTACCCTCATGGTAGAAGAAGGGATCGGTTATGCTTTATGTCTGGATAAACTAGTAAATACCACCAGTGCCAGTGATCTCTGTTTTAAGCCTCTAGAACCACGATTAGAAGCACATCTGAATATTGTATGGAAAAAGTATCAGGTGTTTTCTAACGCTGCAAAACAGTTTTTACATAAACTGCAAGAAGAAATAAGCCTGTAAATCATTTTATGTTTATGATTTACAGGCCATCTTTCAAACAAGAGAATCTAATTATTCAGGAATCCTTTAACTTCCCCTCACTCTTGTACTCATTCATGCACTTATGATTGCTATTTTTCGGTTTTTGTAGATTGAACGATTGTACCCATCAATACACCAAGTGCAGTACCAATAGAAATCCCTATGGCTAAATTATCGAATATAATTCCAAACGAAACGCCCAGTGCGGTCCCTATAGGTAAAAAAACACCTAAATAATTTGTTTGGTTTTTATCACTTTTATCCATATCTTTATCCTCTAGTTCATGGATATTTTTTTCGAGATCTCCATTATTTGTTTTATTATGGTTATCCATCTTGATTTCTCCCTTTCTGGATATAAGTAATTAGAATTCTAGTCAGCGCCAAATTCTAATATTATTGACTTTGCTCTTTCTACAATTACCCATATTGATGCGCTTTCACGCTATCTGAAATTTATTTCTCCATAAGATAATTTGTCAAAGCAATTCCTTCTCTGACAACTTGTTGTTCTTTAACTACTTTGTACCCTCTGCCAATAAAGAAAGGTTGTGCTGTAACCGAAGCATGTGTAGTTATCTTTATTCCATCAAATGCTTGTTCTAATTCGTTACAAATAGCCGTAGCAATTCCTTGATTTTGATAGTTCTTATGTACGTACAACCTATCAAGATATCCCGTCTTATCTATATCTCCAAACCCTACGATAACTTCATCTTTAACTGCAACAATAGAATAATGCTCTAATAATGATTTGTTCCATTCTGTTAAATCTACCCTTCCTGTTGCCCAAGCATTTAGCTGCTCTTTTGTATAATCCTTTGCATTTATAGAATGCACTGTGTTGTAAAACAATTCAGATAAATCCTTACAATCAGATTGCTTATATTTTCGAATTACTACATACTCTTCTATCTCCATATATTTTCTTACTCCATTCACTTTAACCTATCTCTTTTCACGCCAAAATTTGTACCCTTTATGCTTCTCTTCTACTACCTATATCCTTAACTTTTTATCCATTTTTTTCATGAACCACTATGTTTAGTTTTTATCAGGTGATTCTTCCGCCACAATATTCCAACTCACTCCAAATTTATCCGTCAGTGCAGCATGAAATGTACTATAAAATGTTTCCACTGGAGGTAGGGAAATATGGCCTTCCTCCCTTAGCAACTCAAAAATCTTCCTAGCTTCTTCCGCAGTAGATACTGTTATTACTAGCCTCACTATATTCCCCTTTGATACTGAACTTACATCATCAGCAAACCAAAATTTGGTACCACATATCTCCATCTCAGCATGTAAAATCCATGAACTAAGACTTTCTGGAGGTGTGTCAATATCTTCTGGAATATACTCCTCATATTGCTGTAACATACTAACTTTGCTATTAAATACATTTTGATAAAATTCTAGAGCCTTATTGCACTCTCCATTAAATGTAATAAATGGTATTACCATTTTCACCTCTCCTCTCGTGATATATTCTTAGCATTACTTATTTATTACACAATAACAAATCTCTCTTACCCACTTAAAGGTATTTGAAAGTCTTGAAAAAGATAATAATGATGTCGTAAGTATCTAGGTCCCCCCATTTGAAGAGAAAATATATTAGTAAAAACACTTGATTTGAAAACTGCAAATACCTATTACATATCTCTATAGACAAATTATATTCTTTATATTTCCTAGTATTTTGGTACATGTTAAATTTACTGCAGGTTCATTTCCTTCTTAATTCTTTA
The DNA here is from genome assembly GCF_024622505.1 of Irregularibacter muris. Taxonomy (NCBI): domain Bacteria; kingdom Bacillati; phylum Bacillota; class Clostridia; order Eubacteriales; family Eubacteriaceae; genus Irregularibacter; species Irregularibacter muris. The sequence continues at coordinate 21,611 of NZ_JANKAS010000020.1, read as the reverse complement.
TATTTAGGACTATCAATATTGTAATAAGCTTATATCAATCTTTATCATATAAAATATTCGAGTAATCTCCCTCTAAAAACTTCAAATGAATTTTTTCTATTTGTTTCAACAGCTCTAATACTACTCCATACAATTTGAGTTGTTTTAAAATCGAAATATCCCTTTCTTTATAAACTTCAACAATATATTTGTCTCCATTTTTCTTGCAAATATTTTTTCGTTTCCATAATAAATTTATCTGTTCTTCTGTTAATTCAATTAGCCACATATCTATAATATCCCCAATATCCAAATATTCAGCAGCACTTAATGCGTCACAAATAACCATATTAGTTGAATCAATTTCACCTGAAGGCAATATCTCAACACTTAGTTCTATTTTTTCTAATAGTGACAAGACTTTACTATCATTATTTGTCATATTAAGAGTATCAAGAAATTCACTAAATACTACATATACATGTTTATAATTAAAATTAAATGTATCAATTTCCTCGAAAAGCCTAAATATTATTCTCTCTAATTTATGATTTCTAAACGTATAACCCATATATTCAAAATATCCATATGAAGTATCATAGATTCCAGAATGCAAACTTTTTATTTGTACTTTATCAAAATTCCCCGAGAATAAAGTACTATAATAATAATTATCTTCACTGTCACTTGATACCACCTTAACAAAGCAATAAATCATCAATAATTCATTTTCAACAATTATCCAATTTTCACTTTTCCTTAAAATAGTTTGGAAAATGAAATTTTCAAAAGCCTCATCGTCTTTGATATAGAAACTATATAGATTACTTTCCCTGAAACTTTTTTCTGAAATTATTGCTTCATCTTGATGAAAAATATTAAAATAAAACTCCGCACAAAATCCTACTAATTTTTTTGCTATTCCAGAATCTTTTTTTACCATTGTATATAAAATAGAATAAAAAAAGATATTAATATCATGTGGGATAAAATCTAATCCCTCTTCTGTCCATAATAATATAAATTTCTCTAAAGAACTCTCTATAGATAAATACTCATAAATATACCAAGGTCTCCTATCCTTAATTATAGTCTTTAATTCAAGTTTTATCTTATCTGATAGATTGCTTTCATGCACCCTAGAAAGAATTTCATCATCATTCAAGGAATACATTTCATTCCCGAAAAGCCATTCATAAGATTCATATATTACTTGTTTGTAATCTATTTCATTTTCAGCTTCTTCTATTTCTATATCACTCCTATCTGATAATGTTTTTTTATTCTCAGGTTCATAAACCCTTCCTGCTATATTAAAAATATCTTTTTTAAACCCTTTAGTATATCTTAATCCATATTTTTTTAGAATATCAGGGATAGAATCAATCAACATATCCATCTGAACAAACATATCTTCTATATCGAAATAATCAAGGCTTTCCAAAATAATAGTTTTTATATTATTTTTTATTTCGCTCTGATTTTTTTCTTTAAATATACTATATTCATCTTTGAAAACTTCTTCAAACTCGTCCATGGCCATATAATGTTCTATATTATATATACTTCTATAATAGTTTTCAATAATTGAACTACCATCAAATTTCATCCCTTTTAAACAAAATCTTTTAATTACCCTTGGAAATTCAAGTAATTCAAAATAATTAGCATAGAACTCATTCCTACCCATGCTTTTACAATAATCATGAATATATTCTTGCAGAAAATTATATAAAACAATGTTTTTATGTCTATCGCAAAGACGAATTAAATGGAATACCCTATTTAATGCATGATCCTCATCATCATGATAAATTTCAAAATCACCATCTAAATCACCATAATCTGCTATTCTCATTGGTAAAGTATTAAAATCATTTATACACTTTTCTTCTACCAATATAGTTATTTCACTACATGCATTCTCACAGAAATGCTCAAAAATATATAAGACTTGGTTATAAAAAGCACTTATTTTCAATAATCTTAGTACATATTGCTCAAGATTATTTCCTATGTACTCATATAAAAAGTCTCCAATCGATGGATTTCGAAATTCTACTCTAATATCCTGCTCATCTTCATCCCAGTAAGTCTTTATTACTGTTTGTTCTAACTCGGAAATACAATCATTAAAGTTCTTTAAATTTAAATTCATTGAATGATTTAATAAATACTTTGAATATGAAAGCTTTAGATCATCAATCCTAATAGGAGTATAAGAAATCATCATTATCATAGCAAGGATCTTAGCCTCTTCAGATAGATTTAGAAAAATATCTCTCCAAAATTCATATGGATAATCAAGATAATATATTAGGGATTCAGCATAATCATAAGAAGAAACTTCTCTCTCATCACTGTTCGAAAGAAACAAGTCAATTACGCGAGGATTGTAGCTTTGATGATATACAATTTTGTCGCATCTAAAATAGATTGCTTTAATATAATCTATTTCTAAATCTGAAGCTTTTAGATGATGAAACAAAATTTTTGCTTTCTCAGAATCACTATATTCCTCTAAGGTACATTGTAATTTAAGATTATCTATCAATTTATTTAAAGTTAAAGATTTATATAATCCTTGTTGCAATATATATTCCCTTGATGTTAAAATCATTTTTTTATTTTTCATTTTAGATATTCGTAAAATTAATTTTTCTAAGCGTCGTTCTTCATTATTTCTTGCTCCATCATATAAAACACTTCCCCAAAAATCATCTAAAATAAATGCTTGTTTTGCTTCTTCATCTTTTATGCTAGCATAAACATCATCTATTGAATTGACCCATACAAATCCTGAAGTTGCATCCATTTGTAAAAATGAAATAGCAAGCATATATGCCATAGCTGTTTTTCCCATACCAGGTTCTCCCGAAATAATAACAACATTATTTTTCTCTAGTTTTTTTAGTGCTCTCTTGTACATTTTAGTTTGTACATAGAATTTAGCTGTCCTTAAAGCCATTTTAAGTTCATACTCCGATTCTCGAATTCTTCCTTTATGAACAGACTGTTCAAGTAAATCTGACATAATTTCAATACTAGGTAACCAAAGTTTTGTATAATTTTTCTCTATAAATTTGTATTTAGGTATTCCTAAAAGGTTATTCATGTCTTTTGCACTAATTATATCATTGGTATCTTCAATATAACCTTCAAATAGTTCTCTGATTTCTTCTTTTTGTGAATATAAAAAATCCATAGATATACCTAGAATATACCTAGTTGGCCTTAGCTTCCTTACCTTTGGTAACTCCTCTGTCTTTAAAATGTATAATAATTTAGAATAGCTCAGATTATACCGTTTCACCTGCAAAACAATTTTTCTATGTTTATCATAAAGTAAACCATCAATTCCCTGATCGGCTCCTTCCTTAAATGACTCTAAAAATATATTGTCTCTAACTTGAACAATATCGCGAACTAAATCTTGAAATTCCATTGGTTCCAATAAATCATGAAAATTATAATTTGTCATTTTCACACCTCCATTCATTTTGCTTAGAAATTCAAGCATAAATACATCAAACAAAAATAAACTACCAATTTCAATGCTTTATGTGTCTGTTCAAGTAAAGTTTTTCTTTCGTTTAGTGCTAATCACTAAATGAACATAATCAAATAAAATCCTTCCACAAAAATCTGTTTCTAGGTAATTTTTGTTATACATTCTCCTTTTCCATCATGTATTTTCGCATATTCAATAAAATTTTGTAAAAAGTCAAGATCTACAACTTCGAATCCTTTTTGGATAATTTTTCGTATAAAGACTCAATTCACAGCCAATATCATGAAAAATACTTATCAAATGACTGTGAATTCTATTTGTCCCCATAATAAGCCTCCTTCTCTGATCAATTTATTATATCAGATTCAAGGATATACAACGTTTAGGTTCTCGGTTTTTTATTCTAACATCAAATCCTTTATTGACAAACTACGACTCATTGCCATTGTAAGATAGAATAGCATAAGTTACACATCCAATTAAAAGTTCAAATCCTGCTCCCATTGTAAACCTTGTAGAAATGAAAGTGTGGGTTGGGAAATCATACTCTCTCCCCTCCTGCTCTATTTTATTGTATCAGACCATCCTCTATTTTCCTCCTAAAAATTTTCCTAGAAACTCCATGTGATGGAAGAACCTAGAGAATATTCTCCTTCAACTCCCATTTAAAAAAGTACCTAGTATGCAATAGTACACACTAGATACTTCTCTATTTTTAGACAATATATTTTTTAATTACATGCGCTCTTAGGGAATAAGCACTGTATGACTTCCTAAAGAATCATAACCTTGAAAAAATTCATCAATATCGTGTACCATTTATCCTTTTAAGGTATAATACCGTTCTCCTTCATAAAAACTAAACTCTTCTGGTAGGTTTTCAACCACACCTTCATATTCAAATCCAAGCTTTTCAATGACTTTCTGAGAAGCTCTATTCTCTGGCTTCACTACTGCCACTAGTTTTTTAAGCTCTAACTCATTAAAAATATAATCTATAAGAGTCTTTGAAGCCTCGGTAGCTAATCCCTGACCCCAATATTTGCTCTTTAGGGTAAAATATATCTCCTTTTGACTTTTATCGTAATCAAGATATCCAAAGCCACACCATCCTACATAGTCGTTAGTTTCCTTTGCTTCAATTGCAAAACTATACTTGTAATCTGAATCCAAGTCTATATCATAATTCGAAATGAGCCAATCAATTGCGTTTTGAGCCTGCTCCATACTTATTGGCTCCTCGGGAATATATTTCAAAATATTCTCATCATTTAATGTATCATATAAATTTTTAGCATCCTCCTTTGTATATGGCCTAACAATCAAATTTTTAGTCTCTAACCTTAAATTCTTTACCATTGAATCTACCTCCATTTAAGTATGTAACCCATTAATTTTCCCTAATCCTACATTCCTATTGATTACTATTATACCAAATATTTACAAGTAATTATTCGCTATAGAATTTACTGCTTTTATGTTTAAAAAGACCTTTTGAATAAAGAAACTAAGCCAATAATAAGATCAGATAATGGTTCCCATTTCACAAGCTTTTACTTTAAAAATGGCTGTAAAGGGTTAGGACTAGAAACAATAATATTTATCAAGATCTGGCAAAACAAAGGTGTTATCCTTTACTCTTAAGAAATATAAATATTAGTGCACATTAAACTAAGAGAGAAAGTGACCTCACATGAAATCTAAAAATAAAAAAGTATTCGTGAATTTTTGTCTAAAATTAAAAGATCAGTCCGACCGCTTTTGCTAACTATATTTGAAAAAATGGTGGTTGATAGTAAGGTTTGTGGCATTATATCAAAATAAGAATTTTCAAGATCCGAAGGTGCTGTCAACAATAATGCTTCATATTTACTGTCCAAAGATTTTTGGGGAATCCTCTGGTACTTCTAATCGGTCCGTGTTGCTGTAACTCCGAATTTTCGATGCAACTGTTATAGTATAGCTTTCAAACAACGAATCACGCCCTTGTCTCTGGCTCATACGATGTTCTGTTTGATTGCGCCATTTATTTACAGCCTCTTCACTTTCCCAAACGGATAAGCTAAGCAACTTGCCCTCGTTGACAAGACTAGAAAAACGCTCTGCCCGTATAAATCCTTCGCTTTTTACAAGCTCATCCTTCAATTTGGCAGCTAAATCAAGATAGCCATCCATACAGCCCTTTCTGATTGTGACCTCAAAAATAACGAATACCATTATACACCCCTCTTTTAATCGTTGTTTTTTGTTTTCCCTTCCCATCGGCAAGCCGCCATATCAACACGTCCATCAGGAAGAAATAAAACTCCTTCCTCCTCTAAAATTGCTCTGCGAATTTCTGGAAATTCTCCCCCTGCAATAGAACCATCAGCCATTACCACACGTTGCCAAGGCAAATTCTTTGGACAAAAGCGCATTGCCCGCCCTACCTCCCGCGCCGCACGGGGTCTACCAAGCATATGTGCGATTTGGCCGTATGATGCCACCTTTCCATAAGGGATTTCCTCCACAATATTATATACCTGGGTAAAAAACGGAGTCATAATCTTGTTCCTCCTGTTTTCTTTTCTAATTCTTTACCCTTTATCTGCTTATGCAATTTCATATGACAACTATTACAAAACTGTCCGAAACTATTTTTCATCGCACTCATTGCCGAACACCTATCATCATCAGCCATCTTTGATCAAAATATATCTCATCGTCTTTCAGGTAGGGGGCGAACCCAGTGGGTTCCCCTCCGCGTATATCGTCTTCCATTAAGGCCATTATTTCCATGGCGATGTTTTCAGGGGTATTGGTTAGCGCAAGCCAGGCTTTCAATGATACAGAAATTGCGATAGATTCCTGTTTGGTTACAGCGTACCCATGTTTTTCAAATAGGTTCGCAAACTCCTGTTTGCTGCGATTTTTGATATGGGAGGGGTCACGCATTGTTTCAATCCTATCCTCAACCTCACGAAGTTCTTCTTCAGCAGCTTCCATGTCAATAACAACGAGTTTCCCTCCCTGTTTAAGTACACGACTCATTTCAGAAAAAGGTTGCTCGATCTCGGTAAAATGATGAAATGCAAGCCGTGTCAAGACAATATCAAAATGCCCGTCTGAAAATGGGATTTCCTCAACCAAACCGTTAACAAACTGCATATTGGAAATTCTGCTTTTTTTCGCTTCTTTTTCCCCAACAGCAAGCATAGCCGGAGTTGCGTCAAGACAGACAACTGACTGGACGAAGGGGGCAACAGAGCGCCCACAGGCACATGTACCGGCAGCAGCTTCCAATACGCAATCGGTGGAGCGAAGCTCCATGCTGTGGACAGTATAATCGAGATATTCCTGTTTTGAAAAGTTCATGTTACTATTCTCAAAGTTCTTCGCCTGAACGGTAAAGGATGTTTGAATATTATTGATGTTTGTAGGTTTCATTCTTGTATTTCCTCCTATTCTTGATCTTTATTTATCTGAAGTAAGACCCGCCAATTTTTTGTACGGTTATGTTCTTTGAACCGACTTTATGAAGAAGGTACATGTTCGACATCCCCGTCCCATCGCTTGGCTTCTATTTCACCACATTTGAAATAGATAATTATCCATCTTCACTCTTGACATACTACCATCTTGATTTTATGATTTTATCATAAATTTATATGATATAATATTAATATATCTCTAAATATTATCAATATATCGCCAAAAGGGAGTTTGCTATGAAAACAAAAGAAGATAATTATATTCATTCGATAAACCTGAATGCGGAAACTGATTTTCCCTATCTTGTTTTGGAAGTAATCAATGATTGTATCTACCCAAGAAATCCCGGCTTTCAGGTAATGCATTGGCATGAAGATTTGCAATTTATCTATGTCATAGATGGTACAGTTGAAGTCAGGACACTGGAGACCATAATACAATTAAAAACGGGCGAAGGAGCCTTCATTAACAAGAACGTTGTGCATTTGCTTACACATAGTGGAAACTGTCATTATAATAGTTTTGTTTTTCCAGACTATTTCCTAAAATTCTATCCTGGAAGCCTTGCGTCAAATCTTGTTAATCAAATTATAGGAAAACAACAGTTTCAACTATATCACTTTTCTAAAGGTGTGAATTGGTGTGAAAATGTTTTATCTCTTCTAGAAAAAATGTCCTTACTTGAAAAAAACAAAACAAAATCTTATGTATATGAAGTGCTTGTTCTACTTTCCACTTTATGGCTTGAAATACAAAAGAATATTACATTGCCTGTTGCAGAAAAGGAAAATGTAGTTAATATACGTATGCAAATATTTCTTGAATATATTCAAAATCATTATTTTGAAGACATATCACTGGCTGAATTGTCAAAAAGCGCTAATGTTAGCAAATCAGAGTGTCTAAGGTGTTTTAAGTTGAGTATGCAGACTACGCCTTATAAATATCTCATGGAGTTTCGTTTATCTCAAGCTGCAATCCTGTTGCAAGAATCAAATGAAACAATCGGCAATATTGCAACCAGCGTGGGCTTTCACCAAATGAGTCACTTTGGTAAATGCTTCAAAGAAAAAACAGGATATTCGCCCAGAAAATATCGAGAAAGAAATGCACGCATATAACTTCAAATTCTGCTTTGCTCCTGCCCGCACTATTAAGGAGTTCCCCATAGCATAAGTAATTTTTAATCGGCAGTTTATCACCATATAAAAATCAACTTGGTTCATCTTAATATCGCTCATGATTCCGACTCCTTATTTTTTCTCATTTTAGAGTGCGGTTCCTTTTGTGGGGATAAACAGACTTGACATGTCAACACCCTCTAATTCCAACAATTTTATTTTTGTGCCAACGCCCCCAGCATAACCCGTCAAGCTGCCATTTGACCCAACCACCCGATGGCAGGGAATAATGATAGAGATTGGGTTATGTCCAACAGCTCCACCCACCGCTTGACTTGACATGCTTTCTCTATTCATCTTAACCGCCATTTTTTTAGCAATCTCACCATAGGTAATAACTTCGCCATATGGGATTTCACACAAAATATCCCATACGCCTCGACGGAATTCACTACCAATAGGTGCTAAGGGCAGTTCAGAAATGTCCGGTTTTTTCCCTGCAAAATATCTGTCCAACCACTTTTTTGTAGTAGTGAATATAGGCATATCCTTGTTTTCAATCATAGCTTCGGGTATTGTACCCCCATGATACTTTTGTCCCTCCGTCCATAAACCAACAAGATTCTTACCATCGCCGTCACAGGCAAGGGTGATTGTTCCCACGGGTGATGAATATGTTGTTGAATAGTACATTTTGATCCTCTCCTTATAATGTATTCCAAAGATTGGCGGGAGTAAAAGGGTCAGTCTTGAATTATTTATTTATTCTCTCCCGCCGCTCAACCACTTATTCCACATAATCGGTGTCCTTACTAGCTCCTGATTTCATTTTTGATATCATGAAAGGGGATAAATTAAGCTTTTCCGCTAATATTTTGTTATTCGCATTACTTATATTTTTCACTGATTTCAACAATGGCTTTACATATATCGGATATCTTCTGTATCTTTGTTCTTTTGATAATATCACTCTTTGTAGTTTTTCATTGGTACATACTTCTTTTATGATCTGATCAATATTTATTCTATTCTTTAGTTCCTCATTGTTTTTTGGTCCCATAATTCTCCGGACTGGTATTCTTTTGTATCGATATATTTTACACTAAACAGAGAAAGGAATTAGTATTCATAGAAGCTAACGAAAGTTTACATTCTAATCTAGTTCTATTAAAAGTGAAAATCTCGTCCTTGCTCGATACCCAGTACCTTCATTTACATTCTAGTCTAGTTCTATTAAAAGCCAGGATAAAGAACGGAGAAAAATATTATTATTATATTTACATTCTAGTCTAGTTCTATTAAAAGAAGTGTAAGGAACCATTATTTATAGAGAAAGAATTTAATTTACATTCTAATCTAGTTCTATTAAAAGTAGCATTATCCAAATTTCCCTTCTTCCTTAATTAATATTTACATTCTAGTCTAGTTCTATTAAAAGGAATACGGAAAACCAAGCCTTGAGGCTCACTTCCTTCATTTACATTCTAGTCTAGTTCTATTAAAAGCTATACGCTTCACTCTCACACCTCCCTCATTCTTAATATATTTACATTCTAGTCTAGTTCTATTAAAAGGGAGTTAGTATTGGAAATTTAAGCAATATAGAAAATATTTACATTCTAGTCTAGTTCTATTAAAAGAGATGCATATGCAAATGATATGGATATGTCTAAAGCATTTACATTCTAGTCTAGTTCTATTAAAAGGGAAAATTTTACAAGGGGTTAAATAAGGGTTAAATCAATTTACATTCTAGTCTAGTTCTATTAAAAGGTAGCATATACAACAAATGGCAAGTGGGTGGGTGCCATTTACATTCTAGTCTAGTTCTATTAAAAGTTAATCAAGTTATGAAAAAATTAGACAGTAGAGAAATTTACATTCTAGTCTAGTTCTATTAAAAGCAAAAACCAGTTATGGTATATCGTATCTACAAATGAATTTACATTCTAGTCTAGTTCTATTAAAAGTGTCCTATTTCCAAGGTAGGCATTGTAGTAAGTTCCATTTACATTCTAGTCTAGTTCTATTAAAAGTTTAGAAGACATTCAGGATTATGAAGATATTCCAGATTTACATTCTAGTCTAGTTCTATTAAAAGCTAAAATCTAAATCAATTAGATAATCCTCTTGTGTATTTACATTCTAGTCTAGTTCTATTAAAAGAAGACATAAGAGAGTTAATCAAAATATCTTATCATTAATTTACATTCTAGTCTAGTTCTATTAAAAGTAAGTTCTCCAAGGATAAATTGGTGGTAATAATAATATTTACATTCTAGTCTAGTTCTATTAAAAGGACAAAAGCCCGGTTGCTGTAAAGTATTTTGGAACTATTTACATTCTAGTCTAGTTCTATTAAAAGAATCCTTGAAGTCCTGCCATAGTTGGCAATACAGTATTTACATTCTAGTCTAGTTCTATTAAAAGATTAACTAGATGCTTGTTATATGAATTTCTAAGTTCATTTACATTCTAGTCTAGTTCTATTAAAAGGCTATCTAAGCGAATTACCTCCTCTTATTCGAAGGGATTTACATTCTAGTCTAGTTCTATTAAAAGTGCTAGTCCTGTGTCTACATTAACACTTAATCCGCTATTTACATTCTAGTCTAGTTCTATTAAAAGAAAGACCCTTATCAGCGGATGAAGTTATAGCTTATCTATTTACATTCTAGTCTAGTTCTATTAAAAGGCGTTACGGTCAATATGTTGAAAAAGGGAGCTTTTACATCGCTATTTTGTCGATATCAAATAAAGTATTATTTATGCTATTCCTTTAAGAGTATAAAAACCTAAAAAAAGCTAACTAGCTTTTAAAAATAGAGGGTTTGTCTTTCCCCTAGTTTTTTTACACTACCATAGGTCGACAGTAATCGGCTAAAAAAATTAGATGTTTTATCATCTTTCATTTCTAGAAATTCTTTTTCTAGCCATTTTTCATCTCTACTTTTTAAAATTATAAACAAGTCTTTGCTTTCTCCAATATGTTTTTAAAGCTCTGCCTTAAGTTTCATAAGATTTAGTTCAGGAAGATTTCCTTCAAATATAGACTTTTGTATATGAATGAGGTATCTTTTGCAAATTTTAAACACATTACGCTGCACCTTTGCTCCTTTATCGTCCATCATTATATCATACATCGATACAATATACATATGATCACTAGCATATTTTAAATCCTGCATATTCTTTTTCACCAATAATATCTTTGATTAGCTTATAGCATTCAAGCCTTATAAGATATCGATAAGATACTTCTCTCCTTAAGTCCTTATGACGTATCGTCCTATCTAGCCTATTATCATATTCCACTAAGATCTTTTTTTTCGCTATTTCTTTTAAGTAAAGAAATTTTGATTTTTTGTCAAAGTCGCTTTCGGTAATTTGATTTTTATTTAATAATGAAAATATCATTCTTTCACCAATCAAAGGCTTAAATATTTCTGCTATATTCAAGGATAAAGAAAATCTCTTCGTGCTTGGTTCATGTATGTAGATAGCTAATTGTAGGATTGAGCCGTGTCTTATAAATCTCTGATAACACCGTTGTATATATCAAACTGTTTGTATGAGAAATTACACTGCCAAAGCTTCAAATTCATTTGGTGTCATATAGAAAATACTTCCATGAATTCTACGATTATTATACCAGCCTTCATCATATGAATTGCCTTTAGCGCTGTATAATCTATGACATTTTTCATTCTTGTCATTTCTTTTTTATCTCGATAAGTTCCTGGGGAGTCATTGAATCTGAATCTTCTGGATTCATAGGAGTCATAGCTTTGACCCATCTTTGAATTGTAGCTGATGTTACGCCATATTCGCTTTCAAGACTTTTAAATGTGTAATCAGTTGTGTTGTATAATCCTACAATCATCTTTTTGAACTCCTGATCATATCGAATTCCATTATTTTTCATTCAGATATATACTTATTCATCAAACTCTTCAAATTGGCTCTTCTCGTGATAGGATATCTTTATATTGGTCAATGAAATAATCAAAATACTTTTTTCAAATCCACCCAAAGAGCCCTTATCAAATTCTAAGTAATTTTCTTATATTAAAAAATTCTCTCTGCATGTTTTAAAATGTTAGAGAACCCTACGATACCGCTATTTTTCAACCAATCTTCCATATACAGTTGAATTTTTTCTCCCATTATATCACCTCCTTAAAGTAAATCTAACATTCCAAATCCTCCGCTTTTTCTAGCTCCTAATCCGGATTTATACAAATAATCCAAAATATATGGCTTAGCTTGTACTTTTATCCTGCATATGTTTGACAGCACTTCTATTCCATAGTGTTTTACTTTAACCTCTTTATTTTTTAATACTTGAAAATCTACTTCTTCAATGTCCAACTTTCTCTCTTCACCAAAATGATCTAGTAGTTGGTATTTTAGATTTTCTTTAAATATTTCTTTTCCCTTTTCTTCATTTAAGGAATAATACCACGTCTTCTTATTATCCCCATGATGTTCTCTCACAACAATAGGACTCATAGAAGCGTAAATAACAGAATCATTCGTTATCAGTTTCTCTTTATTCATATTTACCCTATTAATGGTTATAGAATTGTTCTTAATGTCATATTGTTTTCCCTTGTTAGCTAAAACTGCATTATAAAATATAATGCCTTCTTCCATATCCGATGTAGAGAAGTTCCAGATTATTTTTTTTTCTGGAATGATTATCTCTTCTTTAGTGAATTTGCAATTAGGCATATATATAGAAAATGTAAACTCCTTCCTTTTATTCTTTTCCTCTTCGTATAAAGACCTATAATACTCTTCATCATAAGATTCATAAACATGCTTTAGCAGAGAAAGTATGATCCTGTTTTTATCCTTTGGTATGTTTTCATTTGATAAAGTTAATTCAATATTAAATCTCATTTTTTCACCTCCGTTAATCCTTTATTATTTCGGTAACTTATTAACTACTAACCCCCTCTTATTGTCATAGCTAACAAGTTTATCCTTCACTATCAATTTGCCACCCTCAATTTTTAATCCACCGTGCTTATTCAATTCAAAATACACCCCCTTAGAGACCGGAACGGATTTCTTCTGATACTCCTTAAATGCTGACCTTCCATCTCTTAATCGCTCAAAATCACTCTCCAAAATAACCTTTACATTTAGTTCGATATCTCTAAATAACCTACCAGCTTCTTTCTTATTATCAACAAGATTCAGATACGGCTCATAGTTAAATACAATCTTCTCCCCATCAAGTTCTCCTGCCCTTAATCCAAAGATGGATCTAATCTCATCTTCAGCATTCAAGAACTTTTCCTTGTAATATTTCTTAACTGTATCCGATTCGTAATAATCTTCCAGCAGCTCTTTCCTATCTTTCATCGATAAATTTTCACCATTGCTCTTCTTCAACAACTTCATAGCCTGTTTCTTAAGCTTATCATCATAAACATCTTTCTCTTTATTATCAATTATATAAACTAATCCAAATTCATGTCTATCATGGCGATTACAACGTCCCATTCTCTGAATAATGGCATCCAACGGGGCATTATCGCTAATCAGAACGGGAAAATCTAAATCTAGAGCAATCTCTACCGATTGCGTTGACACCCATATATGCCCTCTCTGTTTCAGGATATCTTTAAATTTTTCCTTTTTATCCTCAAATTTAAATCTACTATGTAATAGATTAATCTCTATTTCCTTGTTCTCGTATTTCTCTTCTAACAGATTAAAAATTTTAATAGATTCTTTCACTGTATTTTTAACAATTAATACCTTCTTATTGTCTTCTAACGCTTGGTCAACAATCTTAAATAAGTCTCGATTACTCTCATTAACAATATTTAATTGTACCTTTTTATTTTCCTCCACTACTTCATCCTTGTTAGACTCTATAAACTCTATCCCGCAGCTATTCTTTAATCCTTCAATTTTTTCCTTGTAGGCATCAGGTAGAGTCGCTGTCATTAAGTGAAACTTCGCATTTAAATATTTGCTAGCAAACTCCACAAAACATATCATTATCAAAAACATTTTCGGTTCTAACAAATGTACCTCATCTATGGTAATATGACTATCATAAACACTGGCAAAGGTCTTCTCATAACCTGGATACTTAAACATAGATAACATTATTTGATCGACTGTCGCAATAAGATAGGGTTTAGCAAAGTTTCTCGCCAGACTAATATCCCTTAGGCTCAAGCTAATACCTTCATTATTCTCCTTGATATTCTCGTCTTCCACATATAACGAAATATCCCCATGCAATAATCCTACATTTTCTTCTCCTAATATTTGCTCAGCATCTTGGTAAAAACTCTCCGCAGATATCTTGTTTGGTACCAAAAACACCTTTCTCTTTCCAAGCCACCTATAATCAGCAGCAGTTTTGCCGCTGCCAGTAAATGCCACTGTCAACACGTGATGATCGATGTTTTCGCCCATGAATTTTTGCATAGGCTTGAATTTAACTTTCTCTAATCCGGTCTTCTCTTTAATATTGTTTATCAGCTCAGTGTCCATTGTATCTTTATCATAAGGATTAAAATAACTAAACTCCCTAATCTGAGTGGAGCCTAAATGATCCAATAAATTCAAGAATCCTTTATACACCATATATCGAAACTGTCTCTTCTTTTCACCTCGAAAATCCTCATTTAAATTACTCATATATTCGTAATCCAAAAATTCATCTTTAAAATCTATCTCAATTTCTAACTCATTTTTTAGATAATCTTCAACCTCTTTATAATCATATGCATCACTTTCAAATATCCCTTCCTCTATATCCCTAAAAACAGCTTTTTCTACTTGACTACTAGAAATCTCTAAATATTTTTCATAACTTCCATGATGCAACATAATGGCTTTAGATAAGATTAATCTGTCCGCTCCATCTATATCTAACTTATCAAAAATATATTTCAAAAAAGCACCACTCAACAAATTATGCCGTTCATCATTAATCTTTTCCTTCTCTTTCCTTAGTTCTTTCAAGTTCTCCTTATCTTTTTCACTGAGCCTTTCTTTATTTTCCAAAATATCCATTCTGTTCGCTATATCTATCTTGTCTTGAAACTTCTTATTTATCTTTCCTAAATCGTGCAATACCGCAATTACTTTTAGATGTTTTTCAAATCTTTCATCTATCCCCCTAAAATCAATCTTGGCAGCTATTTTATCTAAGACATTTACTACATCCCCAGTATGTTCAACTACACTTTGCTCTTTATGGATGCCATTAGCTATCTTATGGGATTTTGCCAAAAGCTTCTTTTTCATTTTCTCACCTCCTCCAATTACGTTAGCCAATTAAATACTAACTTTTCTTTTTCTCCCTTATCATTGATAAAACTGTATACATTAGCCTCTCTATTCCCTAAATACGCTCCGTGTTCATTCAAATAAACATAATGTCCATTCACAACAACTCTATCTTTCTTTTCACTTTCCAGATTCTGATAAATTTTAGGTAAAGAATATAAGACGCCTTCATTTAATATTTTCTCTACTTCTTCTTTCTTTTCCTCATCTTTCGTTTGCAGTTCTACTGGAATATAAGTATTTTTAAACAATAGATCATTCCTAATGGCATCCTTCTTATCTGCAATTTTCACCTTTTCTATTTCTATTCCCTTAACCAATTCACCCTTTTTCGCACCTATTACAAAGTCTTCTTTTCTGCCTAAGGAGATATATTTACTAGGATTCTCAAAAGTACTTTTCACTAATTCATTATCCTCACAGCTAAAAAATATCTTTAATCTCACCTCTTGCAAATTCTCAACATGCATTATTCGGTTTCCTATGGTTTTCTTACTATAATCATAATAATCTCTTATTTTAAAACTATCCGTTTTATCGTTTTCAACTAATTTCTTATAATTTTTTTTAATTAATAATTCATATTTTTTTAAAAACTCACCTCCCTCTCCCCTTATAAAATCAACGGTTTTATTTCTGTAAGTACCCACTACTCCTATCCTGAATTTAGACTTCACCCTTCTATCGATTAGATACGAGACCATTCCTGCTATTGTGGTAGCAGGAGGCAAATGCAGTGTCGGTATATAATTGTCCTGCATCACCTTAGGCTCTCTATAATGGGCAAAGGGCTGGCGTATATCAAACATCAATATCTTTTCCTTGCCTATCACCTTCATCTTAATTCCCCTCTTTGAAATACCATTTATTATCTTCTCTTATCTCTAATCTCCGAACTAAATCTTTAATTACTTTGACAGGTGCCTCATCGACCTCAATTTTCTCATTATGCCCAATGGTCTCTAACCTTCTGCTTACACCAACGATATAGTTGTCCCTTTTAAGCTCATAACTTTCGATAGTCTCCTGTACATAATCCAAAATAAGTTTATTATCATTAAATTTCATATCATTCCAAAAATAAGGGATCACATTCTCAAAGGCTCCTCCAAACACAGCCAAAGGCTTTAGGTGCACACTCTGATGTTTTATTCCTCTAGTTAGTTCAGTAATCACTTCTATAATATCCTTTAATGCCTTCTTTCGTATATCCTTGGACATTACCACTCTATCTTCAGGTGCTAAATATTTCCCCTCTTTAACCTCTTGCACCCCAAACCGATCCAATTCAATGGTAATCGTATAGACATAGTAATCGCCAAATATTTCTTCATTGGCCAAGGCTTGAGTGGTTGGTAGTTCATCTATGTACTTATTCCCATCCTTATTGTAGTATTCTCTTCTCATATCATGATCTAAAAATCCTCTATTGGTTATTAGCTGAAGATCGTTCTTATACGTATGAATGGATTCAAAAGGAATAATTCTCAATGGAGAAGTCTTACTTAACTGTTTATCAGGAATTAAAAATCCAAATATATCCGTCTCCAATCCTAGCTCATCATTGGCATCTACACTCCCTTCATATGGGTACATATTGGTTACCTTTTTTTTGTCATCTTTGCCAGTAGTGTTCAATACCATTCCACTTAACTGCCATCCCTTTTGGACTAACTGTTTTTTCATTTCATAAGTAATCGTTGCCACACTGGTTATAGCATGTACACCATCACCTCTAAAACTCTTTTTTATAGGCGTATAATTCCCAAAACCCTGGTCATTAGACAACGCCACCGGACTCTCTGTCAATATGGTCAAAGTTATTGCTTTAATATTATTTTTACTCATTATCCTCTTCCCCCTTCAACATTTTTGTATTGATTAATCCCTCTAAAAAACCACCTATTTGATAATGTAACTCCTTCACTTCTCTATGCATAATAATTTCAGATAAATTTTGGGGCATATTCACTTGATTTGCAACGATTATATGCGTCATATCCCTAAAAATATCCTCTCTATTTTCCGATTTCATCATCTGGATCAACCGAAAGGAAACCCTTTTCTTATTCTGTTCCCCCATTTTCTTACCTAGTTTTATTCCTAATTCTTTTAGCTCCTGATTTCCCATTTTTCTCCCTCCCTCTTTGTCAATATGGTTATATTCTAGTAATTCTAGATATAATTGAATATTCTCTTTAGATGCATTTAAATCTAAAGACCTGCTTCCATTAACATTCTCTATTACTAATAATTCATTTAATAACAACCTCTCCACCGTAATTCTATTTTTATTCTTAATAAATTCTTTGATTATCTCCACTTTTTTAGCCCTATCTTGACTGATATGAAATCTATCTACCAAATCATATAGCTTTATATCTTCTAATAACTCCTCTAACCTCAAATTGTCAATAAAATTCAGGATAACCCCGGTATTGGCATCTATGCTGGTCTCATAAAGTTGTATCTTCTGATTTCTATACTTGGCTAAGTATCGATATAGCCCTTTATCCCTATATATCCTTTCTTTTAACATAACCTTACTATTGATGAAATCTAGTGTTATTAAGTTATTGGTATAAGCAATTGTGCTCGGGCTTTCTAAACTAAAATACAGCATACTTATAAGACTCATCCATTCGCAGACAAAACAGACAGAACTTTGACCTTTAAAGTAATTACTATATGTATTGCCTTGAGAACCCATAAATAAATAATCATACTTACAACTGACTCTCTCTTTCTTTTCATCCTTATGGGTAATATCGAATCTCGTCGGCTTATAAATATGACAAACAGTACACTGTCTTTCAATCGGTTCATAATCTTTTAACACTTCTACTTGTTCTTCTTCATCCTTAGCATTTAGTTCGATAACCAGTCTAACTAACTCTTTAAGATTGTTATGAAAATTTTCCTCTGATTGAGCATTATATCCATACTTCGGACTATTTCTTACATATGGAAAATACTTGGATTGAAAACTCTTGTTAATCTTGCTCTTAATACTATCCTTACTTTTTTCCTTAATATCCTCTCTATTGTCTAATCTTCTCCCAAATTCCTCTAAAAACGCATTCATCTCTATTCCTTTAACTAATTTTTGTGCATCCTTTTCATCCATCTTCTTTTTTAATTCTGCAACGACCCCTTTTAAAAAAACTCGGTAGACCCCCTCATTTATAATGAGGTCATACAATTTTTGTTCATTCAAATTATTTACTTTTAAATAATTTGCAGTTAATTCAACTTCAATATCCTTGTCCTTCTTGTTTTTTAATATATTGTAAAAATAAATCAATCCTAAATCCCGTACCATAGCGCCACTTCTATAAAATATTAACTCTTTTATTCTAATCCCCTCCTCTATAAAGCCCTGTTCAAAAGAGCCTTTCATCTTATATTTCTCGCTCAATACAGTAACTTAACTATCATACTAATAAAAATTCCGTTACTATTATAATAGTATATATTTTATTATCCTTTATAAAGAGAATAGAACATTATTTATATATTGTCAATATATTTTTTATTTTTCAATGTACTATTTTTAATTTTTTTATGATATATTATAGTGTATAGTTGTATTTTTAATAGAATCATTATTGAAATATAAATTTACTTTTATATTAGTTTAACTACAGTTTAATTATTTTAATAGAACTACACTAGAATCAATAATATTATATGCTACAAAAGAGGACGTATATCGTCCCCTTTATTTTTATAACTTAATCTTTGCTATTTATATCTGTAAGACAATAATTTTGGAGTGTTTTCATCAACTTCTCTCTTATCTCTTCCTGAAAATCTTCGAGCTCTAATAACTCAACACAATCACTTATACTTAAAATCTAAACTTATTGCCCTTTTTAGAGAAAAATCATCTACACCTATATTTACTATTTCATCTAATTGGGTAGCTTGAAGTAGAGGTAGATTCTTAAGTAAATGGATAATTAAGATATTCTGCAGTAATTAGTTCCGAAAGATATTTCCAAAGGTTCAAGAATATTCTCCTATAATTGTTATCCCTACTGCCTATATTTAAATAAATATCAAATAACGTATTATTAAAAGATGATAAGAAAATTCACTTTATTCCATTGTATATTATACTCATGATTAATTCATTGTGTTTCTTCAATTAATTACCAGAAAAAAGCCAGTCACTATTATTACATCTAATCCCAACTGGCTTTTATATTAATCATTTTATTCAATTTTCAACCGACTATTTAAGGTATATCTTAAATTCAAATCCTACAGATTTACACCTTAGTATTACCCCGAGGGGTCCTATATTTCCTAAAAATATGTTTCCCCATACCATTCAAATGCACTTACCCTTAAGGTACTTATAATGAAAGACAATCTGAAACCCTTTAATATCAATCCCTACTCCTATCCACACAGCACACTCATAATGCCTTGAGGAGTCAATAATGATGTCGTAGGTATATGGTATCCCCTTGGTAGAAAGGTATATTTCTGAATTTAACTGTGACTTATTATCCAGTTTAACAGTTCCATGTCATTAATTGAGCCATCTGCTAGCCCTAATCCAAGGATAATCAATTCTTCATCTGTACAGTCAATTTCAATTCCATTGATTTCTAGAAATGTCATCATCACTAGAATACCAATCCTCTTATTTCCATCTATAAAAGGATGGTTCTTAATTAGAAAATATCCTAGTTTAGCTGCCTTTGCTTTGATCGTTTTATAAATATATTCCCCATCGAAAGTTTGAAATGGTGCATTTAATGCAGATTCTAATAATCCTTCATCCTTAATTCCATCGATACCACCAGTTTGGTTTATCAACATACTATGAATTTTTATAACTTGTTCTTTACTAAGCCATTTCATTTTGCTAATTCCTCAAATGCTCTCATATGTTTAGACAATATCTTTTTAGCTACTTCATCAATTTCCATTTCACCAACTATCTCTTCTTTTTCTATCTGGCTATATTCTATTAGTACATAATGCGGCTTATTATTTTTTAATATTACTGCAGCTCCATTTTCATCGACCATTCTTGCTACTTTAGAAAAATTTTGATTTGCTTCAGATATTGAAACTAAATTATTTATATTAATATTCATAAAATCATCTCCTATCTAATAATATTATACCCTATTATTTAGGATGAATTTAACCTAATTAGATTTTTTTATATTTTTTTCTATAAAAAATATCTCCAAACAAATAATATAATTTTAAGTTAATATGATAAATATTTAATAAATTCTCCCAAAGATTTTTTCTTCAATTTTTAGAATTTATAGGTTTTATCATTTACATGAATTAAGTGAATAAATTAGTCTTTATTTATTTTTCCTGTTAGTATTATTGAAATTTGATATTTTATAACTCCGAATCCCATAATCTGTAAATATCTTTTAATTCTTTTGATACAAAACTCAATTTATAAATATCTGGTGTTAAAGTGCTGTTCCAAAATTTAAACCCATATTCTTTATTATAATAATTCATTATAATTGTCATTATATTCCCATGCGTTCCGACAACTATGCTTTTACCTTTATATTCATCAAGTAACTTCTCTATAATCGGTATAGATCTTTCTTGAATCTTTCTAGTAGACTCACCACCTCTAAGTGAAAAGTCTATATCTTCAAAAGACTTCTCTATAGCTTTGACCAATTCACCCCAGGGTAATTTATAATCCAAACCTTTTATCGCCCTCTCTCGTAGCTCTTCAAATTTAATAATAGATAAATCTTTCTTATTTGCTAGATATTCTACAGTTTGAATAGCTCTTCTATAGGGACTTGAGACAATGAGGTCGACATCAATATCCTCGAATATTTCTGCCACTTTTTTTGCTTTTTCTAATCCTTCTTTGGATAACCCTCTTGTTCTTTCTTGTCCAAACACAAAAGGGGATTCTGCATGTCGGATCATATAAATTTTCGTCTGCATCTCTTTACCCCCAATATTCTCTTAATTTTACCATTCTGCTATTATAATAATTGTATCATATAGATTTTATCCGATAAACTTCTTCTTCCATATTTTACATATATTCGAATACAATCCATCTTTCGTAAGCGTCCTTTAATAACATGTACCAATAAATTATGGCAGCCATTTGGCTGCCACTGTTATTTTTTATTTTGTGCGACATGCTGCTTGAACCTGTGGGTTCCATGGAAGCATCTTGTCTAGCATAT
>NZ_JANKAS010000019.1 GCF_024622505.1 Irregularibacter muris | reverse complement strand
ATGAGATCTCTCCTTTCAAGCTTTTATAGTTCACCGAGTACTCGGTGAACTATAAAAGTACTCTTTTGAAGTCTATTGTCTCATGCCTTTTATTGATTTTAAATCCATGAGATTATTGGACGCTTACGTTACTGCTATGGCTTCAGGTGATATAGAGTCATGCTTTTTTGTTTCTCTTAAAACCTTGTCCGCATACCCCATATCGTCTTCAAGGAGGATCACCTTTAGGACATCAAAAGCCTTTTTAAGACAGTCTCTATTCAAGGAATGAAGATAGGTCTGCCATGAATCGGGAAGCAGAGAGTAGATTCCTGAATACTTCAGTGCATTTGGTCTTATCTTGATAATGTCGATAAAGTCTATATAATTAATGGACTCACTACCTTTTTCAAACAATCTCTGATGGTGAGTGATTCTTTGTGAAAGGTCTTTTGAAAATATCTCTATCTCATTAGCCATGACCTTTAGAACTACCGATTGACCAACATACTTTGGGCTGACTGAGTAGCAGCATGCTAAGTAGTGAATAAGTCCGTACTTGTTTACCTTTCTTGTTTCATACTTTGCAGTATCGAATGGAACCTTGTTAACTGGTGCCATCAGTGATTTTTCTTCCTCAAAGAGTTTTTCTATGGGTTCTTTGAAGCGATAATGAATCTCTTTGTTTCTCTTAAGACATTTTTCTAAAAGCATGGTGTTAAAAGCTTTAATATCTAGGATAGTAGGCTCTGGGACAAACAAATTTCGTCTGATGGTACCTACTTTGTTCTCTACATTACCTTTTTCATTTCCACTGGCTGGATTACAAAACTTTATGGTAAACCCGTAGTGAGTTGAAAAGCGCGTTATGAAATCTGCCACTTTAACGCGGCCTTTCTCGTCCTTGGCTTTAAGAGCTGCTGATGACATTTGGTCAAACCATATGCTGCTTGGCACGTAGCCTATAAAGTTAAATATTGTAGCAAGACCTTCAAGGAGAGCTTCTCTTGTTTCACTCCTTGCTGCCACTGCAAAGCCTGCGTTTGATTTTGGGAAAGACAAGATAAGATGGTGAAACCTTCCAATAGAACCGTTTTCAAATGCTTCAAAGCTTCCAAAGTCAACCTGTGCTTCACCGCCTGGGTGATCCAAGAGAAGATAGGCATCATCTGAGGCAAATACCTTTCTTTTTTCTTCTCTAACAATATTTCTTACGGTTCTGTCTGAGACCTTTAAAATATCTGGATGTTCTTCCTTAAGCCGATCATAGATCCTCTTTGCAGTATGTCTTTGCTTGTGATGTCTCGATTTATCCTCGGTTAACCACTTTCGTATGATAGGTCTTAGGGCATCAGACTTATTTGGTCTTTTAGCTTTATGGCAGTGTTGGTTGAAATCATCCATTTCAATATACTTTTTAACAGTGCGATAGTTTTTTTCAGTCATTTTGATAATTTCTGAGTAGGTTTTACCTTCCAAAAAGAACAGTTCTCGGATATAATTGACTTGAGTAATTGTCAGCACTTCCTTTCCTCCCCTATAAGCTTAGTCACTTAATAGGGTATATTGTTAGGTTAGTACTGGCAATTACTTTTTGTATTTTTGACTGCCATTTATTGCATTTTCAGATTACCATAAACATTCACAAAAGAAGTCAAGTTTTAATAGAACCAAAGTGGAATGTAAATTTTGTTATCGTACCTGTGAAACACCAGTCCCATTAAAGTTTTAATAGAACCAAAGTGGAATGTAAATTTAAAACCTTGTGCTTCAATTGATCTTCTTTTGTTGCTTTAATAGAACCAAAGTGGAATGTAAATGGAAATGATATGTAGTGAACCTGGAAATAGTATGTATAGTTTTAATAGAACCAAAGTGGAATGTAAATACTTATGTAGAAGGAGAGTGTCCTTACTGCGAAGAGTTTTAATAGAACCAAAGTGGAATGTAAATCTTCAAGGGTCTGAATGAAATGAGCGGTACCACTTCGTTTTAATAGAACCAAAGTGGAATGTAAATAGTAATGTTTTTGCTAATGAAAGCAAAGTAGAAGTTGTTTTAATAGAACCAAAGTGGAATGTAAATTTAGTCGGTACGACTGCTGCAAACCCAGAAGAGATTATTTTAATAGAACCAGAGTGGAATGTAAATATCTTATCTCTTTTTTCCATAATATCAATGATGCTTCCTTTAATAGAGACAAAATGGAAGTTAAACTTTATGTAAATCATTTCATACTATTAATGTTTCTTAGGACTACTATCATTGATATAAAAGTTATAACTACATCTGTCTCAAAAACTTTTTTGTATTTTAGATATATGAAAATTTCCAAATATTATTTTTATTTTGAGAATTTTAGACTCTCTTCACTACCCCCTTGGTATATAAAAATTTCATATGGAAATATTAGTAGATATTACATAATTTTTAAGATGATAATTAATACCAAAGGAGAGACCGCCCATGCGCCATACTCCACAAATCGGAGTCAGTTCAACAAGGAAAGATGCTTGGGACAAGGTAACGGGCAATGCTAAATATACCGGAGATACAGTACCTCAGGATATTTTACATGCTAGGATTGTTACTTCACCTCACGCCCATGCATTGATAAAAAACATAGATACTTCTAAAGCGGAAAATTATAAGGGTGTTAAAGCTGTAATAACAGGAAAATACTTTTCTGTATTAACGGGATCAATGATAACAGATAGACCACCCATAGCCAAGGACAAAGTAAGATATTACGGAGAAGCAGTGGCCTTGATAGTAGCTGACAGTGAGGAAAATGCTATGGCTGCTACCCAATTAGTAGAAGTAGAATACCAACCCCTACCTGTAGTAAATTCCATTCAGGATGCTATAAAGCAAGGAGCTACTCTAATTCATGAAAACCTAGGGGAATATTTCTGTCCAGATTCAGGAGTTTCTCCCCTTGCCCATAGCAATATTTGTGATCACATTAAGATTAGAAAGGGTAATGCCCCTTATGATTGGAGTCAGTGTGATAATCTCATAGAATACAATTTTTCCATGCCTTCCTCTGACCATTTAGCTATGGAAACGAGAAATGCAAGTAGCAGCATATCCCCTGATGGGATTGTCAATATACATACCTCCACCCAAGCCCCCTTTGCCGTAAAAGAAGAAATAGCCAAGGCTTATGGCATTGATGAAGGAAAGATTGTTGTACATACTCCCTTAGTGGGAGGAGCTTTTGGAGGAAAGGCTACGGTGAGTATAGAGTTTTTAGCCTTTCTCGCTTCCCACGCAGTAAAGGGACGGATGGTGCGAATAGCAAATTCTAGAGAACAGGATATGAATAGCACTCCTTCCAAACTGGGGGCAGAAGGAAAAATACGATTAGGGGCTACGAAAGAGGGAAAGATAAAGGCATTGGAGTGTATTTACTATACCAGTTGTGGCGCCTATTCAGATACTGGACCTAGAATGGCTAAAGCCATAGCTACTGATTGTTCAGGCCCCTACAATATCGAAAATATCCACTGTGATTCTCATGCCGTATATACCAATCACTCCTATGCTACATCCTTCCGTGGCTTTGGTCATAGTGTAAGTACCTTTGGGATAGAAATGGCTATGAACAAACTTGCCCAAGAGCTCAATATAGATCCTTTGGAGCTAAGGAGGATGAATGCCATTAAACCTGGGGATCTATCCCCTACCCAAGATAAAATAACCCTTAGTAATACTGGGGACTTAGAAAAATGCATTACAAAAGGAAAAGAAATCCTTAACTGGGATAAGAATAAGAAGATTAGGAAGAAGAAGGGAATGATCAGAACCATTGGCGTTAGCTGTTTTTGGAAAACCTCCAGCTCTCCCCCTAGCGCTACCTCTGGAGTTGTACTTACTTTAAATACCGACGGAACCATTAATCTAAACTTTGGAGCCACCGAGATAGGCCCAGGGATGAAAACTACTATGGCTCAAATACTCGCAGAGAAAATGAAGATGAAAGTAGAACAAATTTATGTCTATATGGATGTAAACACTCAGATAAGCCCTAAACACTGGAAGACCGTAGCCAGTATGACTACCTTCATGGTAGGAAATGCAGTTATAGATGCGGCAGAGGATTTAATTAGACAAATTAAAGAAGTTTCCTCTATCGTCCTAAGGTGTAATCCTGAAAGTCTTGATGTACAAGAGAAGAGAGTCTTTCTAAAGAAAAATCCTGATGTATTTGTGGAATTTAAGGATATCGTCCATGGCTATCAATATCCAAACCAATCTTCTGTATATGGACAGCTTATAGGGCGAGGCAATTATATCATGGAGCGGTTAATCCCCTTAGATAAAGAAACTGGAAAGGGAAAATCTGGTGTATCTTGGACGGTGGGTGTTCAGGCAGTGGAAATAGAATATGATCCTAAACTTTATACCTATAGATTACTAAGGGCGGTAACCGTTGCAGATATCGGTAAGGTCATTAATCCAAAGATGGCCAGGGGGGTAGTTATGGGAGGCATGAGTATGGGCTTAGGACTGGCTACCAGAGAAGAATTTCTCTATGGTGACAGTGGTACCCTTGAAAATACATCCCTAAGAACCTACAAAGTCATGCATTTTGGAGAACAACCCCAATATGAAGTTGAATTTATAGAAACCCCTCAGATAGATGCTCCCTTTGGAGCTAGGGGAATAGGAGAGGATGGTATTTTAGGCATTCCCTCTGCCTTTGCCCATGCCATTTCTAAGGCGGCGGAGGAAGATTTTCATCAATTGCCCATCTCACCCGAAAACATCTGGAAATCCAAAACAGGAGGAAGATATGATACCCTTTAATTTTGAATATTATAAGCCTACAGAAGTGCAGGAGGCTGTAAAATTATATGAAAGGTTAGATAGAGAGGGGAAAAGACCTGTATATTATGGGGGAGGAACAGAGATTATTACCATGGCGAGAATGCACAATGTATATACTGAAGCGGTAATTGATATTAAGGATATTGCCCGTTGCAAGATGCATCAATTAAAAAATGGACAACTCATTCTTGGCTCTGCCCTTACTCTTAGGGAGATTTCACAAAAAAAACTCTTCCCCTTACTTAGTATGACGGCACAAAGAATTGCCGATCATACCGTGCAAAATAAAATTACTCTAGGGGGAAACTTGGCAGGCACCATTATCTATCATGAAACTTTATTACCCCTTTTGGTATCCAATAGTCACATTCTAGTAGCAGGGATCAATGGCGAAAGAAAAGTTCTTATAAAGGAAATCTTTGATAGAAGATTGGAGCTAGTGCGAGGAGAAATGATTGTCCAGGTTATTATTGATGAAAAATATCTGTCTTTGCCCTATCTTCACGTAAAAAGAACCAAAAATGAAAAAATAGATTATCCATTGATTACCATGGTGGCTTTAAAGAATGATAAAAGTATACATATGGCCTTTGCGGGTCTTTGTAACCATCCTTTTAGGTCTCTAGAAATGGAAGATGTTTTAAATAATTCCTCTACTGCAAAGGATGAGAAAATAAAACAAACTATAGAAAGCATACCCCATGGGATATCCAATGACATCAGCGGTTCTTCAGAATATAGAAAATTTATACTTCATACCATGCTGGATCAGGCCATAACAAATTTTAGAGAGAGGGATTAGGTCATGTATACGAAAGATAATGTTGTTATCACTTTACATATTAATGGAGAAGATAGAGAAGTAGTGGCCAAGCCCTCTGACATACTCCTTTATACCTTACGGGAGCAGGTAGGTCTTACGGGTACAAAACCTGGCTGTGAAAACGGGGATTGTGGTGCCTGCACAGTGCTAATCGATGATTGGCCTATGAAATCCTGTCTAATGCTTACGGTAGAAGCTGTAGGGAAAAAGATCACCACAGTAGAAGGACTAAATAATGCCTCCATTCAAAAAGCTTTTGTAGAAAATTTTGCCTTTCAATGTGGCTATTGTACCTCCGGTTTTCTCATGGTCTGCCATGCCTTGGCTCAGTATCAACCTGATGCGAATGATGATGTTATACAACAATGGCTGCAATCTAATATCTGCCGATGTACAGGGTATGAGGAAATTGAAAGTGCCATAAAGTCTATTTTAAGAAAAGAAATATAAAATAAAAATCCTTTCCAGCTAGGCAATAATTATAGCTAAGGAGGATTTTCATTTATGTATTTTAAAAGGTTTACCCTAACATAGAATCCAACTTACCTTCATCTTCCAAGGCCTGTAAATCACTATAGCCGCCGATGAATTGATCATTAATAAAGATAAAAGGAACGGTATCTTGATTGGTCTTTTCATAAAGTTCCTTCTTCTTTTTATCGTCACCATCAATAATATGCTCTATGTAGGGTGTGTTTTTTCTTTCGAATAATTCCTTTGCTCTTATACAAAAGGGACAAAAAGTCCAAGTGTATATTTCTACTTTAGTCATTTTCTAAACCTCCATCTTTAGTTGTTATACCTTAATTATTTCCAAGAACACGAATCTAAAACAGACTATAAACAATTATCTTAGAGTAAGAATGCTTCTGCAGCAATAGGGTAGACATAAAAGGTTAAAATTTTAAGGGGTTATTTTGAGAGAATTATAGAAATACTCAGAGAAGGATTAGAACTAGCCTATATATAAATTTTTAATAGGTAGCACCTAAAAATACATATAACCCGCTTAGTTGAATAATTAACAATGTTGATATATATTAAAGAGGACTTAATTATTGTGCTTATTTTATCAAAGTAGAGGGTGCCCATGGATTTCAATCAATTAAAATATATAGTGGAAATCGCTGAAACCGGTAGCATATCCAGAGCTGCTAACAATTTATTTATTTCTCAACCCAATCTAAGCAATCAGGTCTCTGCTTTAGAGGAGGAGTTGGGAAAGACTATATTTTATAGAAATAATAGGGGCGTGGCTTTAACTTCCTATGGAGTGGAAATTTATCACCATGCCAAGTCTATTGTGAAGCAATTTCATATTGTGGAGAATAAATTGTCCAGTAAATCCAATGAAAATAAGGTCAAAATAGCATCCTTTGGATCAGAAATTATTAACTTTAGATTCTATGAAGTATGTGAAAAATATAATAATGAGAATTATGAATTTGAGCTATCTAAGGGAGGAGCAGAGGAATCCATCCAAAAAGTATTGGATCGTTATTGCGATATAGGTTTAATTCTCTATAGTGAGCTTCAGAGGAAAAATATTATGCAATATTTAGTAGGAGAAAATCTAGAATTGCAGGATTTGTTTGTAGGAGATTTGAAGATCCATATTAGTAAGAAAAATGAGAAAAGCCAATTAAAGGTCCTTTCCAGGGAGGATTTACAGAGATTGTTCCATGTGAAAAAATCTTATTTATTTGAGGGAATATTTGGCCTGCATCCTGAACTAGAGTATTTAGATATTCCTGAAACCAATAAGACCATACTCACCAATGGAACCCAAGCTTATAATGATGCCCTTCATCATTTACCTTCCTTTGCTGTAGAAGTAGACTGGAAATGTAAAAAGAAGATTCATAGTACCTTGGCTAGAATTCCCTATGAAGATAAAAAGTTAGAGATCACCTGTGGAGTGGTGAAGAGAAAAAATGAACGATTAAAAGAAGAACTTAAATTTTTCATCAATAGATTAATAGAATCCTATAATTAACATTCTCATATATTCATAGCAAATTTGCTATTGATTATAAAACTATGACAAATATAAGGGGGACAAAAATGAAAAAAAGATTGATTGCTATTATGCTCATTCTTTCTTTAGTAGTTGCCTTAGCAGGTTGTGCTGCTAGTGAAAACTCAAAAGGAGAGGAAAATCAACAGCAAAGTAAAAATACAGATTCAGAAGCTGGTGCCAGTACTGCAGATGGAGAAACCTCAGCTTCTTTACTACCTGAAGATTTAGTAAAAGAATATAAGCCTAAGGGATTTACCGATGGAGAGGCTAAAAAAGCTATGTTTATTGTAGGAGATCCAAGAAAATACAGCGTAAACTATGATTTGGTTTATACAGCTATGAAGCATTTTGAAGAAAAGGGCGTAGAGGTAGAACTAAGAGATCTATATGATATCAACTTCAACCCAGTAATTACGAAGGACAATTTTTATTATGCGAAAGACGGTGCTGGAGAGCCCAGTGCAGAGATCAAAAAAGAGCAGGATTTTGTTACAAAAGCAGATTATATTATCTTTTGTTATCCCAATTGGCATGATACTCCCACAGCTATAGTAAAGGGCTATATGGAAAGCGTTTTTGCAAAACAATTCGCCTATAGAGATACCCAAGACGGCTTAGAGGGATTACTCAAGGATAAATCTATCTATACCATAATGAATGCTGGCTTCTTAGGGGGCGGTAGAGGGTATATAGGAGATGGTGTAGGCATTGATGATGAAGCTTGGGATGAATATATGAAGGCTTTTAAAGTATTTGATGATGATACAGCAGGATTTTGGGGTGTGCAAAACAAAGGAAGATTTGTAAATGATAGAACTCCCGCCAATAATTCTGAAAATTATAAAGAAGAGTTAGAAAAATTAAGAGAAGATTTAGTTAAAAAATTAGATAAGGATTTTTTCTAAAATAGATAAAAATCAATAGAATGACCATAAAAAGAAAATTAACCTAGG
Source organism: Irregularibacter muris (assembly GCF_024622505.1). NCBI lineage: Bacteria > Bacillati > Bacillota > Clostridia > Eubacteriales > Eubacteriaceae > Irregularibacter > Irregularibacter muris. The sequence goes on along the minus strand of NZ_JANKAS010000019.1, from coordinate 31,607 downwards.
AATATTCCCAGGTTAGTTTTCTTTTTCCATAGCTTTATAGTCATCTATTTCCTTTAAAAATTTCTCTTTATGCTCCATAGATTCAAAGATTCTAATAGGAACAATATAAGCGGACACCGAGCTAATGTAAATAAAAAGATAATCTTTGGTTTCATAGATATTTCCTACGACATCCCAACTGGTTTTAGATTCACTTCCAACACTATGTTCAATAATTCCTTGGGAAGTTAAGGACAAACTCCGATGACCTAGCATAACGTCATTTTTTCCTTCCTTTAGCATTTTAACCAATCTCTTGGAAATTTCCCACTTAAAATACCGAGGATAAAAAATCATCCATACAACAATAGCAACCATGGACACCGATGTCCAATACCATAGAGGGATATCTGTAACCCTGGTAGCCACAAAGGGAATAATGAAAAAAATCAAGGGTAAGACATATCTTTGAATCATCAGAGATTTTTTTAAAGTATCTGAATGATTAATGTGATAGAGATTAAAATCTATGTAATCCTGCTCATTTAAAGAATAACTTATTTCCATTGCCTATTTTCTCCTTGCAAATGTATTTCATATATTCATGATAAATAGTTTACTGATGGGATATTGATCTTATTATATGATATTTTCAATTACATTTAAATAATTTAGAATGCAATTCAAAAAATAAATTTTAAATTCCATATCTCTGCTTATTTTATGAATAGTTTTAAGCCTGTTAATGAAAACTATAAGAAAGTAAAGCATGAAAGGAGTATGTAAGAAATGGAAAACAAAAAAATGTCCTTTGAACAATTGGAACATCATATAGAGAAATTTTTGAAAGAACACAAAAGTGCATCTATAGCAACTTGTATGAATGAAATCCCAAGAAGTAGCCCTGTACAGTATTATTTAGGAGAAGAGTTGAATATCTATATTCCTTCCGCTGGTGGAGAAAAATTCAAGGCCATTGAAAAAAATCCTAAAGTATGTCTTTTGGTCAATACAGAATATGTAGACTATAGAAAAATTAAAGGCGTTCAAATATTTGGTCAAGCCAGAACGAGCTTAGAAGATAAGGGGCTTATAGAGGAAGCGAAAAAATATATCGCCCATGCCCATTTATTGGAGGAAGAAAAACTTCAGGTAATCAAGATTATCCCGGAGGAGATTATATATCTAGATGCTATTGACCGAGGAGATAGAACAAAACAGGTATTAAAGCTTATGGACAAACAAGTAACAATACAAAAGGATGATATGCTGGTATATTTATAAATATTAGGAAACCTATGGGAGTGGTAGTATGAAAAAAATCCGAGATTTAGCAAAGGCTTTCATTATAATTCTAGTAATTTTTTCTCTATTAGGCATGGCAGTGGGTTGTAGAGCTCAAGAAAGACCTTCCCCCGAAGGGAAACAAGACAAGGAAAAAATTCCTGGTCCTTTAAAGGCAATGGATGAGCATGTTCATGATATGATTAACCAGATTGAGAGCATTGAAGAAGTGGGACGAATTAAACCTGAGGATGTAATGCCCAAAGAGAATCAAGAGCAGAGTGAAGAACAGCAGACACAGCAGGGAGGGGAACAACAGCAGCAGGAGAGTTCCTCAACCATGGAAAGCCCTCAAGAAGAGCAGGAAAGAGAAGATATAGAAAAGAGCAAGGAAAAACAAGCACAAATAATAGAGAAATGGCAAGAATCTCAAGAAGCACTAAAATCCCTTCATGAATCTTGGAATGAATATGAATCCATGGTAATCAAAGAGGGAGTAGATATGAATAAGATAACAGAGATGGAGAAGGCTCTATATGACCTCACTACTTATATTACAGAGGAAGAAAGGGATCTTGTGCTTCAAGAATGTAATAATGTCATTTTAGCTCTTTCCAATTTCATGGATGTTTATAAAGGAAACCCTGATGGTACTTTAGGAAAGATGGACTATCTCACAAGACAATCCTATTTGGACGCTAAAGAAGGAAGTTGGTTTCAGGCCAAAATCAGAGTAGAGCCAAGAGAATCCTTAATGAACACCCTAAGACAAATAGCTGATATACCAGAGAAACAAAAACCCCTTGTAGAAAAATTAAGACTTTCCTTAGAAGATTTAGAAAAAGCTATTGAAAATGAAAACTTACCTCTTTTAAGGATTAAAAGGGATATTGCCCTGAAGAATCTAGAGGATATAAGACACGAACTAAAATGACGGGGATACCCGTCATTTATTTTGCAATAGAAAAGTGTCTTATGTCCCTTTGAGATCAGACTTTTCTATTGCACTACAGCGATGATGGTTACTTTCTTGATATCTATGAAAAATAAAATCGAAAAATAAAATCCATTTTTGTCTAAAAGTATGTAACATTCCCTATTATTTTTACGTCTTTACTATTATAGATACTCTAGTCAGGAGAGAGGATTAATCTCTGCAAACATCAGGAGAACAAATGAAAAAGTGGGCTAATACCCAATATATTGAATATAGAAGAACATAAGGTATAATGATAAAAAGGTGAGGTGAATTGAATGGATAAAAAATTTGTTATGGGGATAGTTCTGCTGATATTCTTAGGTATTGTTATAGGATGTTCCAAGGATGTACAGGAAGATAAGCGTGATGAAAAGTCACCTCAGCAGGATATGGAAGAATCCCAAAAGGAAAAAGATCCCATTCAAGAAAAAATTCAAGAAATGACAGTAGAGGAAAAAGTGGGACAAATGGTAATGGTAGGTTTGGAAGGGCACAGTCTAGATGAACATGTCCAGGAAATGATAGAGAACCATTATGTAGGTGGATTTATTTTGTTTAGTAAAAACATAGAAAACCCCCAACAACTAGTAAACCTTACGGATGATTTGAAAAATGCAAATGGTAAAAATTCTATTCCTTTGTTTTTATCTATTGATGAGGAGGGGGGAAGGGTAAGTAGAATGCCCCCAGAGTTTAAAAAATTACCTCCTAATGGAGCAATAGGAAAAAAGAATGACCCAATGCTTTCCCATGAGATAGGAAGGACTATTGCCAAGCAGATAAAATCCTTGGGGTTTAATATGGATTTTGCACCTGTTTTAGATATCAATAGCAATCCGAATAATCCTGTTATAGGAGATCGATCTTTCAGCTCCGATGAAAAGATAGTCAGTGAACTAGGAATTCAAACCATGAAGGGCATTCAATCTGAAAACATTCTATCTGTTGTGAAACATTTTCCCGGCCACGGAGATACCGATGTAGACTCTCATTTAGGGTTACCCCTTGTAAATAAAGATATTGACGAGCTTATGGAACTTGAACTTCTCCCCTTTAAAAAGGCCATAGACAATGGGGCAGATACGGTAATGGTAGCCCATATCCTCTATGATAAGATAGATCCTCAACACCCAGCCACTTTATCAAAGCCCATTATCCAGGGGATTTTACGAGAACAACTAGGTTTTAATGGGTTGATTATTACAGATGATATGACTATGGGTGCCATTATGGAAAACTATGATATAGGAGAAGCGGCAATCCAGTCTATAAAAGCAGGTAGTGACATTGTTTTGGTTTGTCATGAATATGAAAATGAAGTGAAGGTATTGGATGCTCTAAAAAATGCAGTAGAAAATGGAGAAATACCTGAAGATCGAATCGATCAAAGCCTGTATAGAATATTAAAGATAAAAAAAGATTATGGATTAGCAGATGAGAAGATCGAAGATATAGAGATTGATAAAATAAACAGAGAAATGGGCAGGATTTTAGAAAACTTTTAAAAAGGTTAATATTTTCAATAAGGGATGGGTTCAGGAAATAAGTGAACCCATCCTTTTGTGTTGAAATGGGGAAATTCTTCTTATTCTCTAAGATCTAATGTTCCTTCTTGATCAATAAAGAGGTAATCTTTTTTGTAGAACATGTAACATTTCTGTTGATTTAACGTCTTTATTAGTACAAGGATTCTAATGAGCAATGCAATTGCAGTGATGGAGGTGTATATCTAATTAAAACAAAAGGAGAAGATAATTCCAATACATTAGAAGAAATATGTTTGGCTACTTGGCAGTCCTTATATCGCTTTATATATTACAAAGTTCAAAACCGTGAAGAAGCAGAGGATATTACCCAAGAAACCTATTTAAAAGCCCTTTCCTATATGCAAAAAAAGAATAATAAAATAGAAAAACACATTAGCTTTTTAAAAACGGTAGCATTAAATATCATAAGAGATAAAGGGCGAAAAACCAAAAGAAGGGGTACAAGCATTAATATTGATGGGATAAATCCAGGAGAAATAGCCTTAGAAGACCCCACTGAGTCTATCATTGAGAAAGAAACTATACAAGAAGCTCTGATGTTACTAGGGAAAGAACAACGCATGGTAATTAATCTAAGGATTATAAAGGGTTATTCTGTATCAGATACAGCAAAAAGAATGGATAAAAGTGAAAACAATATACGGGTAATACAATATCGAGCAATAGAAAATCTTACAAAAATTCTTAAATGGGGAGAATAAAGGAGGGATAAGAATGAATAATGATGAAAAGAGACTATCGGATTATATTGATAGCTTAAATCAAGAGAAACAACCTAAAGAACATAAAAGACCACAGGAATCGTCTAAAATGGAGGAACTATTGGATACCGTAAGATGGGTTAAGAGGCTTAAAGAACCAGCTATGCCCAAGGAGGAGTATTTTAACAAACTGACTTTCAATCTATCCAAGGAATTACAATATAAAGAAAAAACAAAAAAGGTAAAAAGACGACGGGTCCTAGGTGTAGGATCCATTGCTGCAATCTTAATATTTTCTTTTTTATTAACTTTTACATTCCCTTTAGGACAATCCAATGTAGTGCAAGCCATGGAAAAGGCTTTCCAAAGAATAGCAGCATACCATGGAACCGTGGAAATTGTAGAAACCAGTGCTAATGGCCAGTCCACTACCCAAGGAAAATTAGAAGTATGGGCAGACAAACAAGGACGCTATTTTGTTAAAAATATTCAAGGCTGGCAAAAGGGCTTAATTACAGCAAATGACGGACAACATAAGTGGCAAATCCAGCCCAAAGAAAAGCAAGTCAATATTTCTTCGGCTTTTCCTGATCTTTATAAATTCACGTTTGAATTGGGAAAAGAAATTGATCAGATTAAAGGGGCAATAAAGATTGAAAAAGTTGGAAAGGATACTATTGCTGGAAGGCCTGCTATTGTTATGGAAATAACGCCCCAAGGCGGTACCCCTTATAAAATATGGGTGGATCAAGAGACAAATATGCCTCTGCAAAAACAAGCTGCCATGGATTATGGAGTGCAATATAGAGTCACCTATAAGAATATAAAATTTATAGAGGAAATACCAAAAGATATTTTAACTTATCATAAGCCCCAAGGATTTAAAGAAGTTCAAAGGGATTCTGCTCAAAGCATTCATTATGTAGAAGAAGCCCAAGGAATTGTGGGATTTTTTCCGAGCACTCTAAAGGAGATCCCCAAAACATATATTGAAAATAGTATAATTGCAGACAAAGAGAGCAAGATAGTAGAAATAGAATATGTTTCTAAGGAAAAGGGAAAAAATATCATTTTAAGACAGAGAAAGACGGGAGAGGAATTTAAACCAGCATCTACAGCTGCATTAGGAAAGATAAACAATCATATAGCTGAAATTCAAGCCCCAGTAGAAAGTGAAACGAGAATTCTGGGAGGGGGACTGTATTCAGATATAAATGACATAAACTCTATTCGGTGGCAGAAAAATGATGTTGAATATACTTTTATTGGCAATACTTCCTTAGAGGAACTAACATTATTTATTCAGAACTTCACTAAGGGACAGGTAGAATTATTCTCTAAGAAATTATCCACCTTTAGCCCAAAAGTAGAAATTCCTATAGACTTAGAAGTAGAAAAAGGAGATCAGAAAAATGCCGATTCGGGACATTCTCCATGGAAACTAGATCCCCTGTTTGTTGCACAGGTTTTTGTAAGCTTAGATATCTCTCCCAAAGGAATTGAGGGAGATTATCCAGTTAAACTAGAGCAATTGAGAGTACTACAAAACAATGGGCAGGAGGCAATAATAGAAATAAATAATGATAAAACATCTATCCAAAAAGTGTATTTGAAGAAGCTAATTAGACAGGACGCCACCGGTATATGGACGGTAGTGGGTTATGACCAGCCATAAAAACAGATTCTACAGAAAACACAAAACTTGACTTTTTACAGGAAATGTGGGTAAAATAAAGAATAAAACCCTATAAGAGAAAAAGGCAAAGAAGAGGACAGTAGTAAAGGAAAGATATTTACAGAGAGATAATCCTAGAGCTGAGAGATTATGATGGAATTTCTTTATGAGATCACCTCGGAGCTGAATCCCTGAAAGTCAGTAAGGGATTACGTAACTATGCGTTAAGAAGTTTAAGTGATAAGAGGAATTCTCTTATAACCAGGGTGGTACCACGGTTTATTCGTCCCTAAGCGATTGCTTAGGGATTTTTTATTAAATAGAAGTAGAACTTTCCTATTTAATAAAAAAAGGGGTTGTAGGGGAATTTTCCCTGCCGCATTAGGAGGGTGCTCAGATGGCGTATTTTGCCATCGCCGAAGGGAACCTAGGGTTTCCTAGTGGAAGCAGCTTTGCTGCTCTTTTTAATTTTCAACTTTCACTGGAGCAATAGGAATTGTTTCCTTGTGAAAATATAAAATGAAATAGTTGTGTAGAAAGGATTGAGTATAAATGGCAAAGTTTAAAAACTTATCCAATGAGCCCATCGCCAATCGGGAAAAAGAACTTGCGGCTTTTTGGAAAGAAAAAAATATTTTAGAGAAGACCATTGGAAATCGTGAAGGAGCAAAACCCTTTGTATTTTATGAAGGGCCTCCTACAGCCAATGGTCGTCCAGGCATTCATCATGTTATTTCCCGTACCCTAAAGGACTCGGTATGTAGACATAAAACCATGCAGGGTTACCAAGTAAAGAGAAAAGCAGGTTGGGATACCCATGGTTTACCTGTAGAAATTGAAGTGGAAAAACAATTAAGTCTTTCGAGTAAGCAAGAAATTGAAGAATACGGATTAGCAGAGTTTAATGACAGATGTAGGCATTCAGTTTTCTCCTATGAAAAACAGTGGAGAGAAATGACTGAAAGAATGGCATACTTTGTGGATTTGGACAATCCTTACATCACTTTGGACAATAATTACATTGAATCGGTATGGTGGATTTTAGATAAGTTCCACAAAGAAGGTTATATTTATGAAGGGCACAAGATCCTGCCCTACTGTCCCCGTTGTGGAACAGGTCTTGCTTCCCATGAGGTGGCTCAAGGGTACAAAGAAATCAAATCCAATACAGTAATTGCGGCCTTTAAGAGAAAAGACGCCGATGAACATTTTTTAGTATGGACAACCACGCCTTGGACCCTAGCTTCCAACGTAGCCTTGGCCGTACATCCTGAAGTCACCTATGTAAAGGTAAAAAGTCAGGATAACGTGTTTATCTTAGCAAAATCTTTGGCAGATAAGGTTATGGGAGAAGACTATGAAGTAATTGAAGAAATGAAGGGCAAGGACTTAGAATATATTCAATACGAACAGCTCATGCCCTTTGTAAAGGCAGATAAAAAAGCCTTCTATGTGACGGTAGCAGATTATGTTACCATAGAGGATGGTACAGGGATTGTACACATTGCCCCTGCCTTTGGGGAAGATGACTATCAGGTAGGTAGACGTTATGACCTTCCAGTATTGCAGCCTGTAGCAGAGGATGGAAAGTATACCACTACTCCCTGGGAAGGTCAATTTGTTATGGATGCCGATATCGACATCATCAAATGGCTGCATAAAGAAGGCAAGTTATTCAAAAAAGAAAAAATGGAGCATAACTATCCCCATTGCTGGAGATGTTCTACCCCTTTATTATATTATGCTAAACCTAGTTGGTATATCGAAGTAACCAAGTTAAAGGATAAGCTGATTGAAAACAATAATACTGTAGGATGGTATCCAGATTATGTAGGGGAAAAACGCTTTGGCAACTGGTTAGAAAATGTAAATGACTGGGCCATCTCTAGAACCCGTTATTGGGGGACACCTTTAAACCTATGGAGATGTGAAGACTGCGATCATATCACTTCTGTAGGTTCTAGAGCAGAGCTAGCCCAAAGAGCCATAGAAGATATTGATGAAAATATTGAATTACACCGCCCCTATGTGGATGATGTCCATTTACACTGTGAAAAGTGTAATGGGAAGATGACGAGGGTGACAGAGGTAATTGACTGTTGGTTTGATAGTGGCTCCATGCCCTTTGCCCAACAACATTACCCCTTTGAAAATAAAGAAGAGTTTGAAAATCAATTCCCAGCAGATTTTATCTGTGAGGGGATTGATCAGACAAGAGGATGGTTCTATTCTCTCATGGTGATTGGAACCTTTGTGAAGGACATGGCTCCTTACAAAAGAGTATTGGTCAATGACCTTATCTTGGACAAAGAAGGCAGAAAGATGTCCAAATCTAGGGGCAATACCGTAGATCCCTTTACACTATTTGATGAATACGGTGCAGACGTATTACGTTGGTATCTACTTTATGTATCCCCAGCCTGGACGCCTACTCGTTTTGATATCGAAGGTCTAAAGGAAGTCCAAAGCAAATTCTTTGGGACCCTAAGAAATGTCTATACTTTCTTTACCCTTTATGCCAATACTGATGAAGTAAACCCTAGGGAGTTTTTCGTAGAATACAACAACCGTCCTGAAATTGATCGTTGGATTTTATCCAAATACAATAGCTTAGTAAAGGAAGTAGAATCTGAGCTTTCCATCTTTGACCTAACTAAGGCGGTAAGGAAGATTCAAGACTTTGTCAATGAGGATTTATCCAACTGGTATATCCGAAGAAATAGAAGAAGATTCTGGGATAGCGAGCTTACTGAGGACAAAAAAGCAGTGTATAATACCACCTTTGAAGTACTAGAAGGCTTGTCAAGACTTATTGCTCCCTTTGCTCCCTATATCTCCGAAGAAATCTATCAAAATCTTACAGGAAAAATTTCCGTACATCTGGCAGATTATCCTGTGGTGAATGAAGACTTAATTGCTAAAAAAGTAGAAGAAAGAATGGACTTAGTAAGAGATTTAGTAGGCCTAGGTAGAGCAGCCCGTGCTCAAGAACAAATCAAAGTTCGCCAACCTCTACAAAAAGTGCTTATTGATGGGAAATATGAGGACTTAATTTCTGATCTAGTACCCTTGATGGAAGAAGAGCTTAATGTCAAAGAAGTAGACTTCGAAAAAGACCTAAATGCTTTTATGGACTTTAACCTAAAGCCAAACTTTAAAGTCGCTGGACCCATCCTAGGACCTAAGATTAAATTATTAGGAAAAGAACTAAGTAAGCTAAATGCCAATGAAGTGGCCCCTAAGCTAGAGGCAGGAGAAAGCCTGCTTCTCAATTTAGATGGGGAAGAAGTAGAGATTAAAAAAGACTTTGTTATGATCAATATCTCTGCTAAAGAAGGCTTTATGGTGCAAATGGAAAACAATCTATTTGTCATCCTAGATACCACTCTTACAGAAGAACTTATTAATGAAGGTTTTGCTAGAGAATTGGTGTCTAAAGTACAACAAATGAGAAAAAATGAAGACTTTGAAGTGACGGATCAAATTCGTATTACCTATGACGGAGATGAGACTATCCAAGAGGCAGTAGGAGCTTTTGAAGAATATATCAAACAAGAAACCTTAGCAGTAAGCATTGAAAAAGCACAAGATGATACCTTAGAAAAACAAAACCTAAATGATCACATGACTGGAATGAAAGTGGAAAGAGTAGGGAAGGAATAAGAAGGAGAAAGGAGGTTTAAAGTGAATCTAAAATTATTCATTACAACAATGTGAGCATACTGTAAGCCTATAATGGATATTATAGAAAAGGAAAATTTGGATATAGAAATTATCAACCTATCCAAGCAGAGAGAATATATATCAACTATCTTAGAAATTGGGGGCAAGATGCAAGTTCCCATGTTATCTATAGATGGTAAGGGAATGTATGAATCCATGGATATTATGAATTGGATAGAAGAAAATATAGAAAGTATAAGGAAATAAGATATAGGCCCGAATGATAGGAATCAGTTGAACTCAGGCTAGCAAAATAGGAAGGTTTGTCCCAAGGATAAGGGCAAACCTTCCTATTTTATTAGAGTAATTTTGATACTCTTTTCCCCGTGAAAGCATTTTATCCCATTCTTGATGAAGGATGAGTGTATGCTGGATTGCGTCTTTTAAAGTTGGACTACTATTCCGATAGATTGCGCAGATGAAGATATACAGTATTTTTAGAGATACCTAGGTTTTCTGCAACCTTGATGACAGCATCTTTCAAATTAAAAACTCCTTTATCGTTGAGCAGGGCAATGATCTCTTTGTTTTTATTGGAGGTAGAAATGTTGGGATTATTAAAGACTTCAGTTTTTGTATTTTCCAGAGCAGACATGATTAATATCTCTGTATCATTTGCAAAATTTTCTACTACATCTTTATGGCCATTATCAATTTTCATTATACTTTCAAGATAGACGTGCAGTGGAATATCCATATAAAAATTGATGCAAAGCAGTCCTATAATCTGATTGTTTTCTCCAGTGATAGGTAAGGTTGCCGAACGAATGGGGGTGCCCTTATTATTTCGATTGGAATAGATAAGATTTGTATGGTTGTTGCCACTTTTTTTTATTTCAGCAAGCATTTCCAGAGCTAAATCAGTGATAGGTGCACCTTCCTTTCTACCTGTATAGTGTCCATTGATCACTTTGATGGCGGCACAGTTAATATCCTCTAGGCTATGAAGTACAATTTCATAGCCTAGACCTAAAAATTCCGAAAGACCATCTAATACGGATTTATAGGATTCCAGTATTAAACGATCTGTTGCTGTTAATTTAGCATATTGATTCATGTAGATTCTCTCCTTAATTTCTTTAAGTCTTTGTATTGTAATTATAATAATTTAGTCCAATATTTGCAATAATTAACTATTTTTCATTGGATAAACCATTTTACAATACATAAAGGGAATAGAAGAGATAAAATGTTTTAAAAAATACAAAATAATAAACAATATTTCATTGACTAAACTATTTTAATGCACTATACTTAATATATGAAAAATTAGTGCAATAATTCATTAGTAATCAAAGGAGATGAAAAAAATGAGCAAAGTATTTCCGATAAATACTCAAAATGCTCCAGCTGCAATAGGTCCTTATTCACAGGCCATAGTTGTAGGGAATATGGTATTCACTTCCGGTCAGATTCCTATTCATCCGGAAACTGGTGAAGTGGTAGAATCTGAGATAAAAATTCAAGCAGAACAAGTGATGCAGAATCTCTCCAACATTCTTAAAGAAGCCAATAGCTCTTTTGAAAAGGTTATAAAAACCACTTGCTTCTTAAAGGATATGGACGATTTTGCAGATTTTAACGAAGTATATGCAAAATACTTTGTTAGCAAACCAGCTCGCTCATGCGTAGCGGTAAAAACCTTGCCTAAAGATGTGCTTTGTGAAATCGAAATCATTGCTTTAATAGGTGCTTAGGAGGAATGAATATGAGTAATCTTTTTCATAAGGAAATAGACCCTTCAAAGGTCAATAGAATGAAGTGGGAAGCGGAAATAGAGAGAACAGGTGATAGGGATTTATTATGTTTTGGTACAGCAGACATGGATTTCCCTTCGGCCAAACCGATTTTAGATGCAATTCATAAGGTAGCAGACGCAGGTCATCTGGGCTATCCTTTTGTACAACCAGGTTTTTATGATGCTATTATCAACTGGCAAAAACGTCTTGGACGCTGGGAAATAAAGCCTGAATGGATTGCCACCCATGTAGGGGTTTATCCATCCTCCTGGGCAATCATTGAAGCCCTGACGGAGCCAGGGGATGAAATCATATTCCAAACACCAGTGCACTTTTGCTTTGATGCTGTCACAAGGGATAACGGACGGGTTCCCATATATAACCCTCTAGTCCAGAGAAATGGTCATTTTGAGATGGATTATGAGCATTTTAAGGCAGCAATTACCCCGCGAACAAAGATTATGTGGCTGTGTAATCCTCATAATCCTGTAGGACGGGCATGGAGTCGGGAGGAGTTAGAAAAGCTAGGGGAGATCTGTTTAAAGAATAATATTATCATTATGTCTGATGATGTATATTGTGGCCTTTTATACCCAGGAAAAACATATACACCCATTGCATCTCTTTCCAAAGAGCTATCTATGAACACGATTACTTGCTACTCTACCAGCAAGATTTATAACACAACAGGTGTTAAACAGTCCTTTGTGGTATGTGAAAATCCTGAATTGCTAGAGGCTTATAATCTATCTTTGAGAAAACAGAATCTAAACTATGGGAAGAATGTCTTTGGTCTTGCTGTTACAGAGGCAGCTTTTAACCACTGTGATGATTGGGTTAGGGAATTAATGGATTATGTTAGCGAGAACCATAATACCACCAAGAAATTGCTAGAAGACGGAATACCAGGTGTAGTTGTAGGTGATGCTGAGGCTACATATTTTGTTTGGATAGATTTCCGTGTACTTGGCCTTGACAGGACGGCTATGGAAAATCTATTTGAGAAGAAAGCAAGAGTAATCGTTGAAGTAGGGCATAAATTTGGAGATGTAGGAGAAGGATTTGTACGATTGAACTTAGCCTGCAGGCGTGAAGTTTTAATAGAAGGTATGGAAAGAATCATAAAAGCTGTAAAAAATTAAAAGGGGGAAAAAGAATGAGTGAGAATACAAAAACTCAAAATCCTAAAGTGGAATTAACGATGAAAAAAGCTCTTATTGGATTTTTACTTCCACTGGCAACCGTACTTAGCTTGGTTATTTCAGGCGTAGATATTATGATTGCGATGTTAGCTGCTATTATGGTTGTAGCAATTTTTGCTTTAGTTGTTGGCTATAAATGGGAACAAGTAGAGCAAGCGGTTATTGAAGGCGGGAAAAGTGTTTTAGGGGCCGTAATGATCATGATTATGGTAGGTATGCTCATTGGAATCTGGATGTCGTCTGGTAGTGTTCCGTCGATGTTATATTATGGGCTTAAACTAATCAATCCCATGCTATTCTTGCCTATTACGCTGATTATCTGTGTTATTACATCACTGGCTACTGGCACAAGTTGGGGTACTGCTGGAACTATGGGTGTGGCACTGATCGGTGTGGCATCTGGATTGGGCATTCCACTACCTTTGGTATGTGGGTGTATTCTATCTGGTGCGGTGATTGGAGACAAGCTTTCTCCTCTATCTGAAACGACACTTTTGGCATCTGCTAGTTCAGGGACAAAGCTGTTTGATCACATTGTGTCTATGCTATATACTACAGTACCTTTGTTCCTTATTTCTTTTATTGCCTATGGAGTGCTAGGAGCTCAATACGCTCAATCGAATATCGATCTTGAAAATGTAAATGTATTAATTAATGGACTAGAATCTGGATTTAATATCAATCCTTTGATGTTGATCCCCCCTGTTGTAGTTATTGTTCTATCTATTAAGCGGGTTCCATCCTTAGCTGCGTTTGGTATTGGCATTCTATTTAGCGTAATTTGGGCTGTTATTTTCCAAGATACTACCTTCAAGGAAGTACTTTCTGTAGCTATTAATGGTTATGTTTCTAAAACAGGAGTAGAAAGTCTAGATAATCTTCTTACTCGAGGTGGAGCCATGAGTATGGCCTATGTAATGTTCACAGCAATGATGGCAGGAATGTTCTCAGGCGTACTTCGTCATTTAAACATTCTTTCCACTATCATGGAACGGGTGATGAAATATGTACACACTTCAAAGGCTCTAATTGGTACTACTTTAGGCGCTGGCCTTGCTCTAATGTTAGGTGGTGGTGGCCAGTATACCACACTCACTCTTCCGGGGGCAGCATTTCGTGAGGCCTATGACGATCTTGATGTTCATTCTTCTGTTCTTTCTCGTTCCATGGAGGATGTAGGGACAATGATTGACTGTATTATTCCGTGGACGGTTTCCGGGGTGTTTTATTCAGGCGTATTTGGTGTTCCAGTTTTGGAATATTTGCCCTTTGCTTTTCTTTCGCTGCTTTCACCCTTTATGGCACTATTTAATGCCTATTTCGGATTTGGTGTATACTACAAAAATGATCAGGTGAAATACCGACCATTCTGGAGACGCTCTAAACACACACCTGAAAATTCAGCAAAAACTGTTTCTTAAAAAATGGAGTTCTGTAAAATAAATTCTTGAATACTCAATTACAATGGGTAAGAAACATATCTTAGAAGGGAAGCTGATTTTATTGGCTTCCCTACTTTATTTTAAAATAGAAAAGTTCGCCTTGATCCCGAGAGGTTAAACCTTCCTATTTCATAAGTACATGTTTTTTGCACGCTTTCTTGTGTAATCCAGTATATAGGAAAGGGACAGACTTGAATAATTCCCTTCCCTAAGCTTTCATTAAAATGTTTTCAGATCTCATACAAAAAATATGTTTGGCAAATTTGTTTTCGTCCGTAACACACAGTTTATTAAGAGACAGTTGAAAAAAGGTCTCTTTAAATACTTAGGAATATTTTCTCGTATAAAAATTTTTAAAAAAAAGCTAGAATTAAATAATTTACTGGTTTTTAGCACTAAGTTATTTTTGTTTTATCCCATATCTTATTAAAATGAAAAATAAGTTTAAATGCTTAATTTTACGGCATTTTATACAAATGTTAACTTTAAGTGCGTGATTTCCATGTTAAAATGGTAGAAATAAGTGCGTAAAAAATTATAATGAAGATAGATATAAAATATATCAAATACCATTTTAAGAAAGGAAATAAAACCATGAACTTCAATGAACGATTGATTGAGCTAAGGAAAGCAAAAGGGTTATCACAAGAACAACTAGGTGAAAAATTGAACGTAGCCAGGCAAACTGTGTCAAAATGGGAGCTAGGAACGACAACACCGGAAATGAACAAGCTGATAGTATTAGCTAACCTATTTAATATAAGTCTGGATGAACTTGTTGGGAACAGTTCTTCGGTAGAAAACAGACAAAGTGTATCTTACCGCTTTGAATATGAATATAGTAGCAAAACCAAAATAATGGGCTTACCTCTAGTTCATATCAATATAGGATATGGAAGGAGAAAAGCAAAAGGAATCGTAGCCATTGGCAATATTGCAAAGGGATTGTTATCCATTGGTGGCCTATCAATAGGAATATTCTCCATTGGAGGATTAAGTTTGGGGCTATTTACATTAGCCGGTTTATCCCTTGGTTTATTATTGGCTGTTGGAGGCATAGCTATGGGAGCAATCTCCATAGGGGGGTTATCCATCGGTATCTTTGCCGTAGGTGGATTTGCATTAGGTATATATTCCATAGGCGGTTGCTCTATTGCACAGAAAATTGCAATGGGAGGATATGCTTCTGGCCATATCGCCATAGGTGAGGAAACAAATGGCACAATAAACTTCATCTCTAAGAACAACTTCAATCATTTTACTTCCAGCGATATAAAAAATGCTATTATAAAGGAATTTCCCGACACTTGGGATATTATCGTTTCAATCTTTTCTAATCTATGGTAACCTATTCAACAATAGAGAATAGAATAGAGCCCAGTAGGAAAAGTTATATACCATTTTCAAACTACTCCTATTGATGAATTTACAAGGAGAAAGTTCTATGGAAAAATCTAAAATTTTAGTATTAGAAGACAATAAAATAATACGAGAAGGCATCAAGACGTATTTAGAAGGAAATGATTATAAAGTCGAAGAAGTCACTACAATCCAAGAGTTTTATAATCAATTTATTGATGATATAGAATTATTTGTATTGGACGTCAATCTTCCTGATGGAAATGCTTTTAGCATCGTTCCCAAAATAAAAGAATTGAAAAAACCTATTATTTTCCTCACCGTTCGTGATGAAGAAGTAGATATCATTAATGGACTAAAAATCGGGGGAGATGACTACATTACAAAACCCTTCAAACTAGGTATTTTAAAGGCGAGAATAGAAACCGTCTTGAGAAGATATCAGAATGAAGATGACCGATTTATTTATTACGGTAAAATGGTTTTAGATACCGAGGGGACTGCACTTCACATAGATGGGAATGAAGTGGAGCTGAGACCGAAGGAATATTTGCTATTGGAAACCTTCATGAGAAATATGGGGAGAACATTGACTAGAGACTTTCTTATGGAAATCACTTGGGATCATTATGAGGAATTTGTTCACGACAATACCCTATCCGTCACCATTAGAAGATTGAGAGAAAAACTGGACATCTACGGCAGCAATATTAAAACCATAAGGGGTCTAGGATATAAATTTGAGTGAATAAAAGAAGCAGGAGAATCAAAATGAAAAAGAAGAAAGTCTTTATAACGATATTTCTTGTAAACTTCATACTATTCTTTTTATTATACAAAATGATAGATGGAATATACTATAGGGAAATTTCTAAATTAATGGATTTAGGGACTTATGGATATGACGGTTCTATGATCATCTATGAGAATAAATATCTTGTATGGATATTCATTGTTTTATGGAGCATTATTCCCTCTTCTATTTTTACTTATATTTATAATCAAAGGGAAAGAACTTTTTTAAAATATATAGAAATGGTTCAATCAAAACTAGAGTCCTTATCCAAAGGAGATTATTCCCTATCCATAGATGAAGTAAGCAGTCTTGGGGTATTGCATGACGAGCTATATAAATTAGTTTTGGAATTAAGAGAAAGTAAAGAGCTGGCCATAAGAGATAAGCTGAAAATAAAAGAAAATTTAGAAGATATCTCCCATCAGATCAAAACACCTTTAGCATCCATAGAAATCCTCCTTGAGCTGTGCAGAGAAAATCAAAATGAAAGAGACCTTGCTAAAATCGACGAGGAACTTTCGAAGGTCAATCACCTCATTTCTTCCATGCTGACCCTTGCAAGACTGGATGTAAATCAAATAGAATTTAAGTCTGAAGAGTTTTCCATTAAAGAGGCAATCAATGCCAGTATTGAAAGCCTAGAGACCCAAATCCGAGAAAACTCCATAAAAATTACAGTAGAAGGGGAAGATTTCATAATAATTGGGGACTTTTATTGGATGGTGGAAACCCTAATCAATATTATGAAAAATAGCATTGAATATGGGAAGTCCCAAGTTCACATTGTGACGAGAAAGACCAATGTATATTCAGAGATTGTAATCAAAGATGATGGAGAAGGTTTTACAAAAGAGGATCTAAATAAATTATTTCAGCGATTTTATAAATCAAAAAACAGTACAACCGGAGCGGGTATAGGGCTCAATCTTGCAAAAAATATTTTGGAAAAACATCATGGGACAATCACCGCTGAAAATGATAGTGGTGGAAGGTTTATCCTTAAATTCTATTAAAAGCTAGAAAAAATGCTTCTTTATTCGTTATTTTTTCTAGCTTGTTTTAGTTCTGTCACTTACATGTAAGATTCGATCGATATACTTTAATCGAGGTGATAATATGGAAATATTAAGGACGATAAATTTAACTAAAGATTATAAAGATGGCAATGAGGTAAAGACAGTACTTGATGATGTAAATGTTTCGATCAATCGAGGAGAGTTTATAGGAATATTTGGTCCTAGTGGCAGCGGCAAAAGTACTCTGTTAAATCTCATAGGAGGCCTAGATCGACCTTCTAAGGGAGAAATCTATGTAGAAGGAGAGAGAACGGACCATCTCAGTCAATCGAAACTTGCCCTATACAGGCGCAGGAGAATAGGTATCGTCTATCAATTCTACAATCTCATGTCCCACTTAACAGTAGAACAAAATATGTTACTTCCTGTACTAATGGATGACAAAGAGGTAGATGCCGAATTATATGGAAAAATCATGAATATAATGGATTTAAAAGAGAGATTACAAAGCTTTCCGGAAAGTTTATCTGGAGGAGAACAACAGAGAGTAGCCATTGCAAGGGCCCTGATAAATAAGCCTTCTATTGTCCTGCTGGATGAGCCCACAGGCAACCTGGATAGAGAAAATAGAAATAAAATATTCGAACTACTGAAATATTCAAACTCAGCATTTCATCAAACCATGCTCATGGTAAGTCATGATGAAGAGATCGTGAACAAAACCGATCGGGTCCTCCAAATAGAAGACGGAAAAATTATCCGGGATGTGAGTTTACGATGAAACTCTATGATCTGTATATTCAAAATTCACTGGACAGGGAAAAGAAACGGTTAAAAGCGTTGAAAGTTACAATTTTTTTAGCCGTAATAGCCCTTTCCCTGTTCATACTAATGTTTGGTAGTTTCGTAAGAAATAGTCAGGAAATGGCAGAAAAGACAATGGGGGATTATCATACAGTGATACCCGTAGATCTGGACAGTGAAAAAGTAAATACCTTGGAGAACAATGTAAATATAAAAAAATTAGCTTATTCCGGAAAAAAGGGAATGGAGAAGGGTCTGAATAATGATTTTGTTTTCAATGTCATCTTAGGAGATAAGCATTATTTTGAGACCATGAATGCCGCCTTATTAGATGGGGAACTGCCAAATCAAGAAAATGAAATTCTAATTCCTAAATGGACTGCCAAAGATTTGAATCTAAAAATCGGAGACAGTCTGGATACAGTGGATGAAGACAATGTCAAACAGCATTATAAAATAACAGGATTTATGCGTTACAATACAAGGAGTTGGGAAAAAGAAATCCCAATATGTACCTATATGGACTCAGATACCCTAAAAACCAATGCCGATCACGTGATTATTTGGTATAAAAATATAAGAGATACCTATAAAAGGACGCCCAAATTATACGAATCCTTTGGAATGGATTATGAAAAGGCATTGTATGAAGGGGGAGTTGATTATAATATTTTCTATCTCAGCAGTCATTTTGTCAATTCTGATGATGGGATGGTCAATGCAAGCAGCGAGAAGTATCCTCAAATATTTGCAACGGGATCCATACTCATTGGATGTTTTTTTATCATCGTCATCAAAAACATCTTTATGGTTTGGGAAAAAAACCATATGCGGGAATACGGCTTGCTCCTAAGCGTCGGGGCCAGAAAAAAAGATATCGTAAAGCTGGTCATCAAAAGATTAATGAAAATTGCCATAAAGCCCGTATTTTTAGGTGTGATTTCCGGAATGGTGCTGAACTTTTTGATGATAAAAGTGGTCAATAAGTACTACACTTTGTCGCAAATGAATTTATCGCCGGAAAATGTAAACATCTTTCAATTTACCATCAGCCCCTTGTTGATTCTACTCATTTTGATCATAAGCGTGTTGGTTATACTCCTCGCATCATTAGGGCCTGTATTTAAACTTTCTCGAGTACATCCCATCGATTCTATGAAATTATACCGAAAGGATAATACAAAATATAAAAAATCCTATCCTCTTAGAGGACGTAATTTTATCGGAGACTTGTCCAAAATAAATATGAAAAAAGACAAAAAAATGACTGTGGTATCGACATTGGCAATATCGCTGTCACTATTCATTCTCAGCGCGCTGTTGGCTCTTGCTTCCGGTTTGGATCTGGATTTAACCTACAATAGACCCGATGAATTATCCTACTACAATTACAAAATCAGTTATATGAGCCCTAAAAATATGCCGGAGGATTTAATCTCAGAATTGACCAATGATTTTGAAGAAGAGTATATCAGCTATAGGAAACACGATTTCTATGTAGAGAAGAGTAATGATTATGAAAACATATTGGATCAAACTTATTTACGGGAAATGTACCCGAAATACCTAGAGGACAGCGGATATGAAGAAATAGGGATGGATCTGGTGGGAATCAGGAGCAATCGGTTTGAAGACATTGTGGAAAGCCTTGATTTGGAAGTAAAAGATTTCAGCAATGGCAGCGAATGCATCGTAGTAAATACAATGCCTACGGACTTGACAAAGCCTCACAGCAGATTGGAATACACAAATGTGATTGATGAAAGTGTAAATCGACTTCGAGTCAATGTAAATCCATCATTCATTGACGAAAAAACAGAAGGTTTTGATTTAGAGGTGTTGGCTTATTCGAGGGACCCCAATATCGTAAAGACATCCTTATCAAAGGGACTCATGGCCCTAATGCCCATGGAGCATTTTATGTCGATTCTAAGTGAAACGGATAGGAATACGGCAGCTGATGTCTTCTTTGAAGAAACTCTCTACTTGAAACTACCGAAAGATACAAGTTTAGAAGAAATCAAAAGCAAAACTGAGGAATATCTAAATATGCGGGATGTGGAATTTTTCAGCAGAGAAAATCTGCATGCTTTTGAATCAAATTCCAACCGAATGTTATATTCCGTAATCTTCATGGCCGCTGTATTTATGGCAATCGTTGGTCTAT
Organism: Irregularibacter muris; assembly: GCF_024622505.1. Classification (NCBI taxonomy): domain Bacteria; kingdom Bacillati; phylum Bacillota; class Clostridia; order Eubacteriales; family Eubacteriaceae; genus Irregularibacter; species Irregularibacter muris. The sequence goes on along the minus strand of NZ_JANKAS010000019.1, from coordinate 11,194 downwards.
CCAGCTCCTATAGCGCCACCAATAGCATGAATGAGTCCCGAAAACAAGAACTCGTTCTATTGCAAATCATCGGGATGGACAAAAGCACTTTAAAAAAATTAATCATTCGAGAAGTGCACTATAATATGATATTCATCGGCATTACCAGTATTGCATTTCTCTTGATATCCGCTTATATTGGTACTATGGCTTATAAAGCCTTTGGTGTATTAGAGATACTGTTGAATATGAAAATTTATCTCTGTTTGCTCTATCTGCTTTTGATATATGCAATCTTTAGGAGAAATTATCTCAAGACTCTAAAAGAAGCAGAATTGACGACAAATAGCAGAATTATGTAGGTGAAAATAGAATGAAAAAGATAATATTGTTTTTAATATTTTTATTGTTGATATTTATGGTCTTTCCGAGAGTTGGTCTATATGAATTTGTATTTGATCGAGGAGAGTATGACGATAGGAATGAATCGTCCACTGAAATCATTAAAGATTTAGATGAACTGAGTCCGAAAACCAAGGAACTGGCCCTTGAGTTTTTAGAAAGATGTGAAGAAAATGGGCTTGATGTGCGAATAACAGAAACCTATCGAACCCAAGCCCGACAAGATATACTCTATGAACAAGGCAGAACGACACCCGGCTTAGTCGTCACATGGACGAAAAACAGTAAACACACTAAGAGACGTGCATTTGATATCTGCAAAGACAATACAGATGACCCTTATGGAGATGTAGAGTTTTTTAGAAAATGTGCACAAATTGGTAGAGAAGTAGGACTTACTCCAGGCTATTATTTTGATGAGGTTCAAGATATCCCTCATTATGAATTAAATAGATGGTGGTTGCCTTAAGAATAAAGATTAAAACCAAATATACCCAAATATAATAAGCATTTAAAGAGGCATTATTTTAACTTAGGGGTGAGATAAGGCCTCTTCTTTATCTTTTAACAAAGGAAGATGTCATAATTGAATAGTGCCTTTAATCAGGTATTTATCAGTACAAAGACTTCTCCATTGTATAATTGGCAGGATGAAAATTACGAAAATCACCATTGCATCATTATGCAAAGGTAAAAGTATATTTAAGGTACTGTTCAAAACAAGATTCCCATGATTAAGAAAGGAGTATTTAAATGGATGATGAAATAGTAGTATATGGTTTGCTGTTATTCGCATTTATTGCCGGCAGCATTTATCATTTCCGGATACGAAGACAGTGTATTCACCCGATACGATTAACGAAGCCTAGGATGATTCTGTCATCTATCATACTCTTCATATTTTGTTTTATTGCCTATATCGGTGGTAATGTATGGCATTATTATATTCTTGCCCTTGCCGGAGCGGTTTTTATAATATCCGGAGTAGTGGCAGAAGGGATTCATGAAAAAGGAATTTATTATGGAGGAGTTCATGGAATTCACCTAAAGCGATTGGCCAAATGGGAAGACATAGAGGATATTAAGATTGACACACAAAAAAATAAATTGCAAAGTTTTAAACTAAAAACTACAACCATTTATCCAGGCCAGTTTTATAGTTCACAAGCTATTCATGAAATCAAGAAATTATTAAAAAGATAATTGAAAAAGACAAGATGTTGTTTCTATCCTCTTTATCTTTACCGTTATTGCTGTTAACTTTGATTGTGTTGATGTATTAATTAGACCCTATCCCCTAGCATGACACAGCCTCTGAAGTCTTTTTATTTCCCCTTGAATATTTGAATTTTATTACATAATGATGAGAGAAAGGAACAATATAATGAAAAAGCATAAGGTAAATAAGAAAAGGTGGATGAAAGTTATATTAGTAATGGTTTTAGTTATTGCTATTGGTTTTGGTGTTTATAGCATTTATGGGTCATATAAAATAAACGAATTATCCAAGATGACATACGAACAAATGATTAATTATACGACTGAAGGAAATAAAGATGCGGTAATCACTGTTGGGGTTATACAGAATGGCAAGATAGAGTATAACGTTTATGGTGAGGATGGCACTAGATTACCTTTCAAAGAGCATATATATGAAATTGGCTCCATTACTAAAACATTTACTACATCACTATTCTGTAAGGCAATAAATGAAGAAAAAATCAGCTTAGAGGATTCAATTAACGAGTACTTGAATCTTCCATTGGAGGAGTATTATCCAACGATTAAAAGACTAGTAACTCATACATCAGGGTATAAAGGATTTTACTTTGAAAAACCTATGATATCTAATTTTTTACATAGGAAAAATGAATTCAATGGAATAACTCATTCAATGCTCATAGAGAAAATGGGAAAAATAGATTTAGAGGATAGAGAGTATGCATTTACATACTCTAATTTTGGTTTTGCAGCTTTAGGAGCTGTGCTTGAAGAAATTTATGGAGACGATTATACTACATTGATAAATAATTTTATAGTTGAAGATTTAAAACTTGCAAACACGAGGATTACAGATGGATCTGGTGATTTAGAGAACTATTGGGAATGGTCAGAATCTGATGCCTATATGCCGGCTGGAGCATTGTTATCAAATATAAAAGATATGATAAAATATGTTCAAATACATATGACTGAAAATCTAGAATATTTATCGATTGCACATAGAGCATTGATCGAAGTAAATGCTTCTGATGGAAATTATGAGAAACTAGGAATACAAATAGATGCTGTTGGCATGGGTTGGATGATAGATGATAAAAATAATATTATATGGCATAACGGTGGTACGGGAAATTATAATAGCTATATTGGGTTTGATAAGGAAAAACAAATTGGAGTAGTCGTATTATCCAATTTACCACCTGATTATAGGATCCCAGCAACTGTTATAGGAGTTGATATTTTGACTTCTTTACAAACAAACTAAACCGTTCCTATTACTTGTGAGGGATGGAAGTAATTTATGAAACATGAAAAAAATGAGGAAATCCTCCTAACAGACTATGAGTTTAAGATTCTTCAATTATCTCTTTCTTACCTTAAAAGGAATATCATGGGAACCCCTGAAATCTATAGCAATGAAGCAAAAGAACTCATCATGATATTAAACCAATACATTGCCCATGAAAGTGAGCTTAAAAAGATGAATATGAAAGGAGCTTTGCTGTGAAAAATCTGAAAGTGGCTTTATTGCAGATTCTTCCCGAAAATGATTTAGATGGGAATTTACAAAAGGGATTGGAGTACTGTAAAAAATCAAAAGAAATGGGTGCCGATATTGCATTGTTTCCTGAAATGTGGAGTGTTGGCTATAATATTCCAGAAGATATTGATGAATTGAAAACAAGTGCTGTATCTGCTAATAGTGAATTTGTAAATTCATTTGGAAAACTTGCTAAAGAACTTAATATGGCCATCGGAATAACTTTCCTTGAGAAATATGATCCATTGCCTAGGAACACTTTCGTTTTATTTGATGGTTTTGGAAATAATGTACTTACCTATGCAAAGGTGCACACCTGTGACTTTGGAGATGAATGTAGATTGACACCAGGTGATCACTTTAATGTTGCTAACTTAGATACTGAACATGGGGTTGTAAAAGTAGGTGCAATGATTTGCTATGATAGAGAATTTCCAGAAAGTGCGAGAATTCTTATGCTAAAAGGGGCTGAAATTATTTTAGTACCTAATGCATGTCCTATGGAAATAAACCGTATTTCACAGTTAAGAGGGAGAGCCTATGAAAATATGGTTGGGATTGCAACTGTTAATTATCCAAAAGGTAAACCGGATTGTAACGGTCATTCTACTGCATTTGATGGGATTGCTTATAGGCCTTCTGAATCTGGTTCAAGAGACACACTTATTATTGAAGCAGGAGAAGGAGAGGGAATCTATATGGCTGACTTCCCTATTGATGAAATTAGAGAGTATAGAAGTTGGGAAGTTCATGGCAATGCATATCGTCGTCCACAGAAATACCAATTACTTACTTCAAAAAATATAAAAGAACCCTTTGTCAGACAGGACTATAGAGAATAATAGGAGGGATTTTATAGAGAATATGGATCTGATACCAAAGGGGCCTATTTTGGATGGTTAGCAGGTTACCAAAGGTTAAACAATAGCCTTCCGTTAATGGATTATTAATAAAAGAAAAATCATTGTTTTTGACGGCGTTTTATTAGAATTCATATCACTTTTTTGCAAAAAAAGTGTTGGCTTTTTATTGCCAACACTAAATATTATAGGGTCTATTTAGATCTATCTTATTTTGTAGGGCAGTTTTCTACAACCCTTTCTACAACTTTTAAGGGTCGCATCATGTCATTATCTTCATGCTCCAGTATATGACAATGCCATACATAATCTCCGACATGCTCTTTGAAATGCATCATAATAGAGGTGACTTCACCGGGTTCTGCTCGAACGGTGTCCTTTAGACCGTCTTCATAGGGGAAAGGTTTGTTTAATTTCTCAAAATCTTCAGGATTGGTGGGATCAAATCGATAGTTTCCATTTTCATCGAAATCAGAATCTGTGACCGGTTTTCTTCCAAGGATCTGAAAAGGAACCAGATGCACGTGTACAGGGTGTGGGAATTGGAAGGTATTTCGTATATGCCATATTTCAATAGTATCCAATTCTACGATTTCTGTTACTGGATCACTCCACATCCTATCATTTAATAGATGCTGCACTCTGCCTTCATAATGGGGATCATCTTTTGCTGCTAAAGTCATGGTCCTTTGTTTAGTAGCTAAGGCTGGATTCATAGGATGATAAGGGAACAATTCATCTGGAATTATACTGGTATCTTTTGATTGACAGTAATCGTCAACTTTAAACTTCATGATAAATCCTGTATGAGGTGAACCTACAGCCCCGGCATTGCTATTGATTAAAGTGATATTCCTTCCCTTATATTTAGAAAAATCAATGATCAAGTCTATTCTCTCAGCAGGCTCTAAGGTGAAGGATTCAATTTCAATGGAATGATGTAAAAGTCCTAAATCTGTACCAATTTGATGAAATTTTTCCCCATTGTCTAATTGAAGATCATATGCTCGTGTATTAGAACCATTCAATATCCTAAATCGGTATTTACGGGGTTCAACATTTAAATATGGCCAAAGTTTCCCATTAACAGCAATGGTCTCTCCAAAGAAAAAGGATGGAGTAGATGGAATGGGATGGGGGACTTCTGGGGTTGCATTATCAGGATAATACAGCGACCCATCTACATTAAAGGTTTTGTCTTGAATCAATAGAGGTATTTCATAATCGTCACTTGGAAGGTTTAACCTTTTTTCCAATTCATCTCGAAGAATATAAAATCCAGCCAAGCCGGCATATACATTTAATCTTGTTATGCCAATCGCATGATCATGATACCACATAGTAGCAGAGGGTTGATGATTGGTATACTCATATACCTTTCTTTCAAAAGTCTGTCCCACGTGATTATAATTATGAGTATACCAAGCTTCGGGATGTCCATCACTATCAGAGGCTACATTTGCCCCATGAACATGGACAACGGTTCGTACATCAGGACTATTGATACTCCCATGCAAAGTATGATCCACTGGTAAGAGATGCTTCTTTGGAAGTTGATTTTTCCATGCCACTTTAATAGGCACGTCTTTTTCAGCCTCTATGGTTGGCCCTGGGTAAGTCCCGTTATATCCCCAAACCTTTGTCCAGGGAAAGCTTCGATGGAACTTGTGCTTTGTTTCTTTCATCACTATATTATAAAATGTTTCTTTTTCTATCGAGTAATCATCAAATCCATAGGGTATTGCAACCTTGGGAATGGGTAGGGGGTCAACAAATTTAGGGATGGTTTCAGGATTTGAAGGATCGACTTTAGTTTCATACATAATATCTGTATAATCTTTCATCACGACACATCCTTTACATGGAAATTATAAGAGAGAAAATAGATATATTGTATTGTAATATTATATGCAAGGGGAAATAAGATGTGATAAACACTTTGAATAAGGAAGGGTTTTTCATGTTATATTTGTACAGACAATAGGTATGATGAAAAAATTACAGGGGAAATTTTATTATGAACCAACTAGATCTTTATTTAATGAGGTGATACCATGGTTAAAAAGAATGGAGGATAAAAATCATTGGTGAGGAGTAGGGGCATACCATTTGACTAACAGCGACAAAGAGATAGTATTTTAAAGATGATATAGTGTAATTAAGAAAGATTAGAAGGAATATTAGTTTATAAGAAATATAAATAAAAATTAACGGGGGGTATATTATGAGGGAATGTCTAAGGTGTAAAACCAAAATGATTGAAAATTGCTCAATAAAAGTTGAAGGTGGTGGCTATGGAATCGTAATGGCAACAGACGATAAGCGTTTATTCGCCAATAGAATAGGAAAACCCAAAGTAGCAATTTGTCCAAACTGTGGAGAGGTATCTATCTACGTTGAAAATACAAAGAACTTAGAATAGACGATACAATAGATAATGGAGGTATCAGATGGTAGTAAAAAAAGAGGTGAATTATGAAAAAGAGAGGTTTGATGCGTTGGATAAGCTTACAATTAGTAGTCTTGATTCTGGTCATGATGGCAGCAGGAGGAGTCAGTCAGGCAGCTGAACAAGGTGTCACCCCCTCGGGTATTCATGTCTCGGATTTGGAAACAGAAATAGAAACTTATATAGAAGAATATAAAGATACGACAGCAGCAGTATCGGTAGCCGTTTTTCAAAATGGAGAGACAATACATGAAGGTTACTATGGCAATGGAAATATGGAGATGGAACTTAAGAATTCAACCGAAACAGTCATGGAGTGGGGATCTGTAACTAAAATGTTGGTATGGGTTTCAGTAATGCAATTAGTCGAACTTGGCGAAATGAATTTAAGTGAAGATATCAGAACCTACCTTCCAGAAGGATTTTTGTCCAATTTAAAATATGATCAACCAATTACTATGATGAATCTGATGCATCATAATGCAGGATGGGAGGAACAGCTAATTGATTTATTCATACCCATTGGAGAAGAGGTTGGTGAACTAGGAGATGTTCTAAAGAGCTCCTTGCCCAATCAATTATACGAGCCAGGAACTGTCGTAGCTTATTCCAATTGGGGGGTATCTTTAGCCGGATATATTGTGGAAAGAGTCAGTGGAATGGGCTTCTCTGATTACGTACATAAACATATTTTTGAACCATTAGGTATGGAGCATACCGCTCTCCTTCCCACCTTAGAGGATAATTCCTGGGTAAATGAACAAAGGGATCTTTTAAAATGCTATTCTGCTGATCTTAGGGATTTAGGGCCTAGTCGTTATCAGTTGGCCCTATATCCTGCCGGTATGGCAACAGGAACATTAGAAGATTTTCTCCTATTTGGAAAAGCCTTGGTACCAAAAGGGAGAGACAGATCAGAGTTATTTAGAAAGCGGGAAACCCTAGATCAATTCCTAAGTCCAACACTTTTCTACCATGATGAAAAAAATACTCCACGAAATGCCCATGGATTATGGGTGGATAAAACCGAAGTTCTTGCCCTTGGTCATGGAGGGAATACGCCTGGAGCCTCGGCCAATCTTCAATTTGATCCGATAAGTGGAATAGGATTAGTTGTAATGACAAATCAGAGTGGAGAAACAGTCTATAATATTGGGCTTCAAGAGATGATTTTTGGAAAATACCCTGAGCCTACGGATGAGTTTCAAATGAGGAATATTTCAGGAGTCTATACCCAGGCTCGTACCATAAAAACAGGAGCATTGCGACTATATAGCTTCCTTTTGACCATGCCTTTTTTATCTGGAAATGAGAATAATTTTTATGTACCGATGATGGGGATGGAATTAATCCCTGTAGGTTTTGATCGTTTTTTATTGGATTATGGTGAGACTGTAGGTACGGGATTTGTTTCTGAAAATAAAAATGGTTCTCCTACATTAGAAATAGGTGTTCAAGATTATTTGCCCAAAAACCCAATAGTATATGCTATTGAAATTTTCCTAATCCTTATTTTGGGCTTAGCACTGATTTATAGCCTCTATACAATAATAAGAGCTCTGGTTCGAAAGCTTAGAAAGAAACCATCAGAGCCCAAAAATGGTGAAAGAATATTGGCCAGTGGCGGTAATCTGGGATTGTTTTTCTCCTTTTTATATGTTGTAATGAATGTTATAAACTATGAAACCTCTAGAAACATCCGCCTTGGATTGATTCTTTGTACCATCTTTTCAGCTTGGATTTTAATTTATCTTGTTCGCTCCATTATCGCTTTTAAAGAATGGGGAAAGCATCTATCAAGTAGAAAAATATTTAATACCATTCTTTCTTGTATTGCGATGCTATTGAATTCTTTTTATTGGCAATGGTTTAAGTTTTGGTGAAAATAATAAACCAGATTCAAGATTGAGAATAAACGGTGGAAAAACCAGGTCGCTGTTCCTTTAGCAGATGGAAAGTGCACGGTAGAACCAAGAATGATAGCATTCGCTTCCCACAATGCTTGACCTACTGTATTAACCATATCATTGGCAAAGATACATCTTCCTATTTTGCCTGGTTGTTTGTAAATATAGCAAGCGATACATCCTAAAACAGGCTTCTTACCTACCTGAAATATTAATGAGGAGATGAAAATTGAATATCCAGAATTGAGAAGAAAATCACCAGATGTCTGTGCTACAATTTAAGCATAGTAGGTGATTTTTCTATTTTCAATGTGAGAGTCAACAAGAAGAAAAGGAGACTATAAAAAATGACAAAGGAAGAAATGTGGAAAGCGACATTCGAAAATGATGCATCCTATGACGGTATTTTTTTCTACGCGGTCAAGTCTACAGGAATTTATTGCCGTCCTTCCTGCAAATCCAAAATACCCAAACGTGAAAATGTTTGTTTCTTTGGTACATCAGAACAAGCGAGAAAGGCTGGATTTCGACCTTGTAAGCGTTGTAGAAGTGATCTCTTAGATTATCAACCGATGAAGGAAATTGCAGAAAAGGCAAAGCAATTGCTGGAAGATTCATATAACAAGAGTTGCGACTTGAATCTGGAAATGCAAAAGATAGGAGTTTCTTATCGTCGTATGGCTGAAATTTTTAAGGATGAGTATGGTGTAACATTGTCTGAATATGTGGCTAATCTGCGTCTGGTTGAGGCAAAACGGATGCTTTCGGACACTGAAGATGAGATTATTGACATCGCCTACTCCGTAGGATTTAGTGGATTATCATCCTTTTATCGTTTTTTCAAAAATGGAACAGGATTACCTCCTGCTGCATATAGAAAGGAACATCAAAAATGATTAAATATGCTTTTTATAATTTTAAATTTGGATTTCTAAAGATCGGTTATAGGGACAAAGTAATTCTTTCCATTGAGAAAGTGAATAGAATTGAAGAGGATGGAGAAAGGTCTAAGTTGTCTGACCTAGCTTATAGTCAGATATGTGAATACTTAGAGGGGGTACGTAAATCCTTTGATTTTCAATATGCAGTTTATGGTACCAAGTTTCAAGAGAAAGTATGGGATGCTCTTGGTAAGATTCCCTATGGAGAAACCAGAACATATAAGGAGATTGCTGAGATGATTAGTAGTCCTAAAGCAAGTCGAGCAGTGGGGATAGCCAATAATAAGAATCCAATCATAATAGTGATTCCTTGCCATCGTGTAATCAAAACAGATGGGTCACTTGCAGGTTATGTAGGGGGTCTTGATATGAAAAAAACTTTACTAAAGATTGAAAAAGGAGATGAAGCAAATGCATGAAAGTCAAATTTCAAGTATACAAATTTCTGATATCGATATGAACAAATGCTACTTTAATCCTGGGTGTGCACTTAGTATTTATAAACCTAAATCGGGACAAAAGATATTGGACATGCTCAACAAATATTTTGGGAAGGTGCAGCTACATAGTATATGCTGTCATCATGAGCCTAAACTTCCCCATGGATCTACCATAATAAACAATTGTGCAGGTTGCGATAGAAGATTTCGTTCTTTATATGAAGGTGTTAATACAATTTCCCTATGGGAGGTATTGAACAGTATGGAAGGACTTTCCCTGCCAAATCATAGGGGATTGACGGTGTCTGTACAGGATTCTTGCTCCTACAGACCAAAACCTCAAGTTCATGCAGCGGTTAGAAATATTTTAAAGAAAATGAATATAGAAATTATAGAATCTAAATACAGCGGCACAAAATCCATTTGTTGTGGGGATAATTTTTATCCGAGACTTCCAATCGATAAAATCATAGAATTACAGAAAAAACGTGCCTCACAAATGCCTTGTAAGAATGTTGTGGTATATTGTGTTTCCTGTATTAAATCCATGACCATAGGGGAAAAAATTGCCCATCATATGGTGGATCTTGTTTTAGATGAAGAAACCCAACCACAGGAAACAAGAATTGATGTATATCATGAAGAATTGAATAAGTATATTGATGAACACTAATTACAGTGCAAGCAGTTCTTGGGGGAAGACCTTATCACATTTCTTTATCCTTAGGAATAAAATATATTATATTGACTGACCTGAGGAGGAATGGAAATGAATTATCACAATCCAAATGAATGTGATTATATAGTAGGAGAACCTTATCCTGCCGTACAAGTAAGCGGTCCAAATCCCATTTATGCTTGTGAAATGCTCAGTAATATAGGAGATATTGTTTCCGAGATGAGCGATGTTGTTCGTTACTTCTATATCTCAGTTGTGGCGAGAGAACAGTACAGCTCTATAGCAACATGTTTTCATCATATCAGTATTGTTGAAATGCATCATTTAGACATATTCGCCCAACTTGCTTTACAACTAGGGGCAGATCCGCGGATTTGGAGCGGCGGTGCTTGTAAGCGTTGGTGGTCTCCTTCCTTTATTGGCTATCCAAAAGACATAGGTGGGTTAGTAGCTGAGTCTATTAAAGCTGAAGAAGCAGCCATCAGTAAATATTCTAGACAAGCAAACACCATTTATGATCCAAATATCGTAGCAAACTTAAACCGTATCATACTTGATGAAGAGCGTCATCTACAGATTTTCAGAGAGATGTATTATCAATTATCATAAATAGTACAGTACATTAAAGAGAAAGGCACCGCCTTGTATGTACCGACCCCCAAAAGTTAGACCAAAAATCTAACGATTGGAGGTCGGTATTTTTATGGCTGTATACAGTTATGAGTTTAAAAAGAAAGTTGTAGATGCATATTTACGTGGCGAAGGAGGTTATA
>NZ_JANKAS010000018.1 GCF_024622505.1 Irregularibacter muris | reverse complement strand
AAAGCTAATAATTCACCCTATGCAAGTGAGAAATTCAACCTGTATATAAAAGGATATGAGTTATACCCAAATGATAGTAGATTTAAAGAAGGTGTAGCCAGCAGTGCAGTAAATATATTAAATTTAGGAAAAAAATATCACAGGCAAGAAAGTTTTAATACAGCGATTGATTACTATGATCGAATTATAAATATAGATTCAGTACCAGAAAATATTAAGAATAAATCACGGGAATACAGAAATCTAGCGAATCATGGTATAACCAGGGAAAAGCTTTATGCACAGGCCAATACTTCACCCTACGCTAGTGAAAAATTTAGCCTGTACATTCAAGGATATGAATTGTATAGTGGAGAAGAATTTAAAGAAGGTATAGCTAGTAGTGCAATAAGCATGTTAAATTTAGCCAAGAGGTATCATAGTCAAAGAAATTTTGATACAGCTATATCGTACTATAATAGAATTTTAATAGCGCCTGCAGTGCCTAGTGGGATACTCAATCAAACAAAGGAATTGCTAAAACTAGCCCAGGACGGAAAGATATATAATTCATTGCCTCTCACTGGTAAAACCATAATCCTTGATATAGGTCATGGAGGGATAGATGGGGGAGCCCATCGTTCAGGAATTAATGAAAAAGATTTAAATCTTTCTATGGGACTAAAGTTAAGGGATGCACTTGTTGCCCAGGGGGCCACAGTTATTACCACTAGAACTACTGATAAATATGTAGATCTTTACGACAGAGCAATGATTGCTAATAAGATTATTGTAGAACGTGAATTGTCGAAAGCAAAAAACTCGGGAGATAAAGCAAAGATATCCGATTTACAGTATAAGTTACAGTTAATACAACAAGTGTTGGACAATAGCCATCGTGTAGGAACCAGAGAAAATGTGGGAATTGTTAAGGCAGAGCAGAATAGTAAAGGTGACTATGTCATCCCTAAGAATCTTAAGGAAGTATTTGATATACAAAAACAATACAAAGATACTATTTTTCTATCTCTACATAACAATGCCTCAACATCAACAACATCTAGAGGTACACAGGTATATGTAGCAACCAATAAAACTTTTACTGGAAAATTGCAAACACCATATTTAGGATATTACAATGGATATGATGATGCTAATCGATTGAAACTAGCAAATAATATCTTTAATGCTATGCATGGGAAACTTGGTCTTGATGGTAAAAATGCTGGAGTATATCAAGACTTTCATGCAGTAACTAGAGAAACCAATGTAATAAGCGCAATACTGGAAGTTGGTTTTATGAGCAATCCTTCAGAATTAGAAATTTTAAAACAAAAATCAACTCATGATAAGGTTGCAAAATATGTTACTGAAGGAATTATTAATTATTTTGAATAAAGACAATAAAATATCAAAAGAGCGTTCGGATCTATTATCTTGAACGCTCTTTTCTTGTAGGGCTATTAATTTTCTAGATTATTTATTATAATAGATATATAAATAATTGAAGGGAGAACTACAGATGAGAGTGCGAAAGGCAATTATACCAGCAGCAGGTCTAGGAACACGTTTCTTACCAGCTACCAAAGCTCAACCAAAGGAAATGTTACCAATAGTGGACAAACCCACTATTCAATATATTATAGAAGAAGCTATAGCCTCTGGCATAGAAGAAATATTAATTATTACTGGACGAAACAAGCGTTCCATAGAAGATCACTTTGATAAAAATATCGAACTAGAAATGTCCTTAAAAGAAAAGGGGAAAGCAGATCTATTAGAATTAGTAGAAGATATTTCCAACATGGTAGATATTCACTATATCAGGCAAAAAGAAGCCAAAGGACTGGGACATGCTATATTACAGGCTAAATCCTTTGTAGGCAATGAACCCTTTGCAGTACTATTAGGAGACGATATTGTAGATGCTCAAAAACCCTGCTTAAAACAACTCATCGATATATATGATGAATATAAAACCCCTGTTTTAGGAGTACAAGAAGTAGCAGATCAAGATGTTTCGAAATATGGTATTGTCAATGGAAAGCATATTGAAGATAGCGTCTATAAAGTGAAGGGGTTAGTAGAAAAACCCAGCTTAGAAGAAGCCCCATCCAATGTGGCGATTTTAGGTAGATATATTATTACCCCTAGAATTTTTGAAATTCTAGAGCACACTAAGCCTGGAGCGGGAGGAGAAATTCAACTTACCGACGCCTTAAAAGAGTTAGCTAGAGAAGAAGCTATGTACGCCTATATCTTTAGTGGAAAGCGATACGATGTAGGAGACAAATTAGGCTTTTTGTCCGCTACCATTGAATTTGCTCTAAAAAGAGATGATCTGAGGGACGACTTTGTAAAATATTTAAAGGATTTGGTCCATGATGAAACCTTTAAAGATATTTTAACAGAGGTTGCAGCTTCTAAGGTCGAGTAATAAATCTTGGAAAAATGAGATAAAATTATTATAGAGAATATTTTGGTAAGTATAGGAAGTTTTTAAAACGAGGTATGAATGAAGTATAATAATAAGGGTAGCTTTAATCTTAAAGCTACCCTTATTATTAAGAAAACTTAAAGAATTATCGTATAAAATGTTACAAAACAGTATTGTTTCTACTTAAAGAATGCTTCATAATATAAAGAGACGGAATAATACCCTAGAAAGAAGGGAAAACAAAATGGGAAAAAGGAAAATAAAAAATAAAAAAAGATTCTATACTACCTTAGTCATTATAATTGTTTTATTAACTTCTGGAGTTGCCTATGGGGCTTATACCTATTTCCAATTAAAAAACCCTCAGGATTTATTTTCTCCTATAGAGGAAGAAAAAGGGATAAATATTGGTGACCAATTTGATAAGAACATCATTAATATTATGTTTGTAGGTTTTGATAAAAATTCTGCTAGAAGCAGGAAGAGTGAGTTATTTCGTACAGATACAAATATTGTAATGACCATTAATTTACGAGAAAAGACAATAGATATGGTATCCATCCCTAGGGATAGTTATGTAACTATAGCTCATAGTGGCGGAAAAGATAAATTTAATGCTGCTTATGGTCATGGTTATTTAAATGGCTCTAATGGTGAGAAGGAAAAGGATGGATTTAAATATTTGATGGATACTGCCAGTGAATTATTAGGGGACATACCTATTTACCATTATGTAGCGGTGGACATGGATGTAGTACAGCAAATCGTAGATGCTATAGGGGGAGTAGAAATAGAAGTCCCAACAGACCTATATAAAGAACATGGTAAAGATAGAAGTGGAATTGTGGTTAATAAAGGTTATCAAAAGCTAGATGGAGAAGCACTTTTATATTATGCACGATATAGACATTATCCCAGAGGAGATATTGAAAGAGCAGAAAATCAACAAAAAATCATGATGGCTATATTCGATTCTCTCAAAAAATCTAATATGTTTTCATCTTTACCCAAGATCTATCAAAGTGTACAAGAAAATGTGAAAACAAATCTGAACTTAAATCAGATTGCAGCACTAGCTCTATTTGCTAAAGATATGGATAAATCAAATATCAATGCTCATATGATGCCAGGGGATTTTGGAGAGTTAAATGCCCTATCCTATTGGATTATTAATCAAGAGGAACGGGTAAATCTTATTAAGGAACTATATGGTGTAACCGTGCAGGCAGAAAAACAAGACCCTTACGAAGAAAAATTAGTCTCCTTAAAAGCATCGGTTACACAAAATATACTAGAAATAGGACAAAGCGCTCATATTGCTGTAAGTGGAACTACTAGCTTAGGACATAATAAATTATTTGACCCAGGTGATGTAGGCTATAGCAGTTCTAATAACAAGATAGTAACTGTAAGCAGTGGCGGTGTCGTTTCTGCCGTAGGTTCTGGAAATGGAACGATCACAGTAAAAGTTCAAGAGGTTATACAGACTATAAATGTTACTGTAAAGCAACTTAAGGATATAACACCACCCGTTTTAACTTTAAAAGGGAGTGAAACTATCACTATAAAGGCAGGAGAAAACTTTACTGATCCAGGAGCAATAGCCAGGGATGAACAAGATGGGAATTTAACAGGTTCTATCAAGAAATCTGGAACAGTAAATACCCAGAGAGCTGGAAGCTATAAAATAATATATAGTGTTGCAGATAAATCTGGAAATACTGCTCAGAAGATTAGGACCATAATTGTAGAAAAAAGGGAGACTCCACCACTTCCTGAGAACAATGCTCCTGTCATTAAATTAAATGGAAATCAAAATATAAAGCTAAATATTGGAGATGCTTTTACTGATCCAGGAGCTACTGCAATAGATAATGAAGATGGTAATTTAACAAACTCAATTAAAACACATGGTTTGGTAAATACTAATACAGAAGGAACCTATACCATTACCTATACGGTAGAGGATAGTGGTGGAAAGACAGCATCTGTTGTAAGGAAAATAATTGTAGAATTAAATAAGAGTGATTCAGAGAAAAGTAGATAAAAACTTTCCAATATAACTCTATAAAGGTTAAGTAGAAAACTGCATATGCACTGTGATTAAGTAACATATGGAATAGTAATAATATTATAGAAGGGAAAAATTGCATTTACTTATGAAATGCTTAATCCTTTATTTATCATTATAAAAGTGGTATTATTATGTAGGAGTTTTAAAAATGCTATTTTTAGATATTATTTTTATAAGAAGTAACTATAAAAAGGAATCTTATAAATAATGTCGAAATAAATAGTTTAGAGAATGATTTAATAAAGTTGTAATTCACATAAAATCACGTCAGATAATTAAGAGGATGGTGAATAATGGGTAATTTAGGCAGTGAAAGTTTATATGATTATCAAAAGAACCTCACTTCACACTCTGGGTCCATTAACAATATAGAAAATAAGGTTATACAATTTACCACATCTATTGAAGAAGATAATATTAAAAATGAGGATATTCGTATATCTATCAATACTAATAGATACGTCTCATATTATTTTTGGAAGGGGGTTCTAGATCGAGTACTTGCGGTTCTGGGGCTAATAATTACGCTGCCAATTTTTCTATTAGTTGCTATTTTAATAAAATTCAGCTCTAGAGGCCCTATCTTATTCAAGCAGGAAAGAATAGGTATTAACAGTAAATCATTTAAAATATATAAATTCCGTACTATGCTTACAAATGCACCAAATGTTCCAACCAATAGTATGAAGAATGATAAGAATTATGTAACAAAAATAGGATCGATATTAAGGAAATTAAGTATCGATGAAATGCCTCAATTAATCAATATCCTTAAAGGGGAAATGAGTTTTATAGGCCCTAGACCAATGATTAAAGATCATCAATATCTAATAAAAATGAGGCAGTTAAAAGGAATTGATATTCTAAAACCAGGAATAAGTGGACTAGCTCAGATAAATGGTAGGGATGAAATCACCGATAGGGAAAAATTTAAATATGATCAACAGTATTTGGAAGATTTTAATATTAAAACAGATATAAAAGTATTAATAAAGACAGTTAGCAAGGTGCTACGTAAGGAAGATATTTCTATATAGATATTTTTAAATTAATAATCTATAAGATAAGGTATTCCATTCCTTATATTTCCATAGTAAGATAAATCAATTTTGTGAATCAACTAACAGTAAGAGGGATAACTAATGAAAAATAGATCGTTATTTATAGATAAAGTAATTTGCTATATGTTACTATTCGTTACACTTATTGACTCTATTAATGGATTTTTATTAAGAAGTTCAATTGATTTACCCGTAAGTCTTTCCCAATTTTACAAATTAATAATTATTCTATTAGTCATATGTAGGCTGACTATCGACAATAAAACTAGTAAATTATACTTATGGTTATTAAGTTGCTTTATATTCATTTCAGGAAGTGGAAATTACTATTTTGGCCAATCATTATTGGATATTGCACAAAGTTTTTTAGTTTTTTTTAAATTTTTTACTATTGCTCTAATATTTTATTATTTTAGGAACATAATGACTATTTGTGGCTTGGATAAAATAAAGGAAATTCATAGAATATTTAAATATAATTATGCAGTTATATTAGCAAATATAGTATTAGGACTTTTGGGACTAGGATTTAATTCCTATAAGCAAGGTATTGGCATTAAGGGATTCTTCTACTCAGGGAATGAGTTTTCCGCTTTATTTATACTTTTTACAGCATATTTTTTATATTATATTTGGAACAAATGTAAGAACATATATGTTCCATTTTCAATTTTTTCGATAATATTGGGATTTATGATTTCCACGAAGGTTGCGATATTTGGAAGTGTAATTTTAGCAACGAGTGTTCCTCTGATTTCGGGTTATAAACTTCCTACCTTTAATACAAAGAAGTTTGCTAGGATAGGAGTATTTTTTTTACTTATGTTGGCATTGGTAGTTGGGTATTTAGCGAACACAGAATTACTTCACAGATGGGTGTACTTTTATAAGAAGCAAGGGTTAGCTGGTGTGCTATTATCGGGAAGAAATAATTTTGTAAAAGAGGCTATCAATTATTCATTGAATGAGTATAATATTTTTCAATTTCTATTTGGTGGTGGCTCTGTGCAAACTGTGGAGATGGATTTATTTGATACTCTTTTTAATTATGGCATATTTGGTTTTATAATAATAATTAGTTTCTGGATTTGTATTATATATAAGTCTTTTATACTTGCAAAAGCTAATAAGAATGAGTATGCAGCATTAATATTTTTGATTAATACATTATTGCTAATTGTGGCTAGCATATCAGGGCACGTTATTTATTCGGGATTAATAGGGATATATATTGGCCTGTTTAACAGTTTGCTATATTATCAAGATAATCATAAAAAATCATATAGTGGGAAAGAGAAGGACAAATTAAGGATTCTTTTAATTTCAAATATGTTTCCTTCTGACAAAGATCCTACCTATGGAGTATTTGTAAAGAATTTTAAGGATGGTTTAGAGAAAGAGGGAGTAGAATTTCCTCATATGGCTGTAATTTGTGGAAAAGGAACAAATATCTTTCAAAAAATTATTAAATATCTAAAATTCTATTATGACATCATTAAATATGGACTCAGTGAAGATTATGATGTTATTTATGCACACTATATTATCCATTCCGCAATTCCATTAATTTTTGTCCAATTATTCATAGACAAACCAATTATTCTAAATGCTCACGGTAGTGATGTCATACCAATTAAAACCTTAAGTAAGTATTTACAGGTATTTACAAAGGTTATAATAAAACAAAGTGATTTAATTGTTGTACCATCAGAGTTTTTTAAGGAAGTTGTAATGGATAAATTTTCTGTAGGGAAAGAAAAGATTTATATATCTCCATCTTCAGGAATAGATGTAGAATTGTTTCATGAAAAGGATATTATGCTTCCCAATATAGATGTGGAAAATAAGTTTATAATAGGATATGTATCCAGAATAGATGAAGGGAAGGGATGGGATACCTATCTGCAGGCCCTATATACATTAAAGAAAAAACAGGGCATTGATTTTGGGAGTCTTGTAATAGGAGATGGATCCCAGAGAGAGGATTTCTTAGCAAAAATTGAAGAATTAGGTTTACAGGATAAAGTCCTATATTTAGGCAGAAAAAGCCATGAAGAATTGGCAGATTATTATTCCATGATGGATATCTTCATCTTTCCTACAAGAAGACTAGAAAGTCTTGGCTTGGTAGGGGTGGAAGCTATGGCTTGCGGGACACCGGTTATTGGTTCAAATATTGGCGGATTAAAGGGATACATTAAAGATTCTGATAATGGTTATCTTTTTGAAGCAAATAATCCTATTGAATTATACAATAAAATTCTTCAATATTATGAATTAAATGCTCATAAAAAGGCAGAGATGAAAAAGAATGCCAAGGATACTGCACAGAATTATCGTTCGGATATAGTAGTAAACAAGTTGTATGAAAAAATATACTCATTTATAAAAATAGAGAAGAATTAATCCAAAACTATTTATTGTATTGAGAGGATGGAACTATATTATGAAAAAGAAGGTAATGTTTATTTCTTCATGCGGAGGACATCTTACCCAACTAATGCAGTTTAAAGAACTTTTTGGCAAATACGATTATCATATAGTAACAGAAAAGCTTTGCTATACGGAAGATTTATCTGAAAAATATCCAACTTCATACCTAGTTTATGGAGCTAGGAATTATTTATTTAAATATATTTTTAAATTTCTATATAACTGTATAAAATCATTTTTTATCTTTCTAAAGGTAAGGCCTGATATTGTGATTACAACTGGTGCCCATACTGCTGTGCCTATGTGTTATATTGCTAAAGTATTTGGAAGAAAAGTAATTTTCATGGAGAGTTTTGCAAAAATTAAAACTCCTACTTTATCAGGTAGAATAGTTTATCCGATTTCAGATGTTTTTATTGTACAATGGGAATCCTTAAAGAGTTATTACCCTAAAGCTGTATATTTAGGTGGTGGAATTTATTGATATTAGTTACCTTAGGTACTCATGAATTGCCTTTTATTAGATTAGTTAAACAAGTTGAAGAGTTAAAAATAAATAATGTTGTTGACGATGAAATCATCGTTCAAAGTGGGAATACTCCTTATGAGAGTAAAAATCTAAATATACAACCATTTTTTAGTTCCGATGAAATGGACAGACTCTACGATGATGCAGATATTATTATAACCCATGGTGGGACAGGATCTATCATACAAGGGGTAAAAAAAAGGAAGAGAGTAATTGCTACAGCAAGGCTAAAGAAATATAATGAGCACAACGATGACCATCAGGTAGAAATAATTGATCAATTTGTAGAAGCTGGATATATACTAGATCTGAAAGAAGATGAAAATATCGGAGATAAAATTAGAGAAGCGAAAATTTTTCAGCCAAAAATATTTATAAGTGGTAGAGATAAAATAATACAATTTATTAATGATTATATACAAAATATATGATATAGATAAACTAGTTTATTAAAAGGAGAAAAAATGGATAAAAAAGTTTCTATTATAATTCCAATATATAAAGTTGAGAAATATTTAAGAAAGTGTTTAGATTCTATCTTGGCACAAACAAATAAGGAATTTATTGTATACTTAGTTAATGATGGATCTCCAGATAAATGTGATGAAATTATTAATGAATACAAATTGAAATATCCAGAATTATTTATTGTTCTTAATAAAGAAAATGGAGGTCTTTCTAGTGCTAGAAATCTTGCATTACAAGAAGTAAATACTAAATATGTTATGTTTATCGATTCCGATGATTATGTGCATAAACAATATGTTGAAGTATTGCTTAAAAATGCTGAAAAGTATGATGCTGATATAGTAGAATGTGGGCATAAAATTGTTTATATAGATAATGATTGGAAAAAAGACATTAAGCCAAAACTTTCTGGAGTATATAGTGTCCAAAATGATCCTGATGTTATATGTGATATGTTAGTAGAGGCATGTGGAAAGATATATAAAAGTGAATTGTTCTTAAAACATAATATTTTTTATCCTATAGGTTTGATTTATGAGGATACAGCCACCACACCAAGATTAATCGCACGTAGTAAAATCATCGTAAGTATCCAAGATTGCTTATATTATTATCTTCAGCGTCAAGGTTCTATTATGTCTGAAATGGATCACAGAATATATCAGCTATATAATATATCAGACTTGTTGGGTGAGGATAGGCATGCAGATATTTTCCCTAAACAGTTTGAACTTTGTCGTATAAACCGTATATTAATATTAATTCAAAAAATAATAATGTCAAACGGTTCCAAAAAAGAAGTTTGTAGAGCATATGATTATCTGGATTCGAAAATACCAAACTGGAAAAATAATGAGATTTTTATCAAAAACACAAAAAATTCTCCATTGCCAACTAAGCTATATAGATTTTTAGTTATAAATAGATATTTGTCATTAATGAAAATTGCTATTAAAATGAAATATAAGTTAAAACTTAGGTATTAGTTAATTTTATTGTATAATAGCAAATAAAGACAAATTTTTCATTTGATTTTTAAATGGAGGCAAGCTAGAAATGAATACAAATATACGTAATATAGTTAAAAAGGCTTTACCTCAAAAACTTATTGAATTCATAAAACGATTTGTTAATGGAAATTACAGTTATTTTTTTTGGATTTTTCCAGTAAAAAGAAATAAGATAGTTGTTTGCAACTATTACGGTAAAGGTTATGGGGATAATGGTAAATATATTGTAGAGGAAATTTTAAGACAAAAGCTTAATTATGATATTGTATGGTTGCTGAAAAATGATTTAATTGGAAGATCAGAGTTACCCTTGCAAGTGCGTGTAGCTAAATATGGGTCACTAAGAGCGTTGTATGAATTAGCTACAGCGAAAATATGGATTAACAATAGTAGAATTGCGTTTAATCCCCCTAAGAGAAAAAAACAATACTATATTCAGACATGGCATGGAGGAATTGCTTTAAAGCAAGTTGAAAAAGACGTAGAATCTAGGCTTAATAAGGACTATATTGAAAGTGCAAAGTATGATTCTTATATAGCTAATTTATTTATATCTAATAGTACCTTTTGTACTAATATGTATCGTTCAGCATTTTGGTATAATAGTGAAATTTTGGAAATTGGATCTCCAAGATGTGATATCTTAGTAAATCAAGATAAAGAAATTATAAAACGAGTAAGAAAACATTTTAAAATAGACGAAAATTCTCACATTCTTATCTATGCTCCTACTTTTAGGGCAGATTCTAGTACACAGGTATATAATATTGATTTTAATAGATTGATGAAAGTTTTAGATGGAAAATTTGGAGGTCAGTGGAATATCTTGGTTAGATTGCATCCCAATATATCATCTAAAGATAGTTTTATGCAGTATACATCAAAGATAATAAATGCAACGAATTATACGGATATGTATGATTTATTAGTAGCTGGTGATATCTTAATTACTGATTATTCTAGTACAATGTTTGAATTTTCTTTTACTCATAAACCTGTTATTTTATATGCAGCAGACATAGAGTCTTATGTGCAGGACAGAAATTTTTATTTTGATATTCGGTCTTTACCTTATCCTCTAGCGGAAAACAATGATCAGTTGATTAATATTATAGAGAAATTTGATTTGAATAAATATTCGAAAAGTCTAAAAAATTTTTTGACAGATTTAGGAATTAAGGAAAATGGAACTGCATCACATCAAATTGTTGAAAGAATCAAAAAAATTATATCATAATTAATTCGAAAATATGCAGAAAGTGTGGAATATCAATGAAAATTAAGAAACATAGTACCCTTATAAATAATACATTAATGTTATATATATTAATATTTTCAAATTATTTCTTTGGGTTTATTACTGTCCCTTATCAAACTAGAATTCTTGGACCGGAATATTACGGGAAATTAGGCTTTGCAACAGCCTTCACGGTATACTTTCAATTATTCCTAGACTTTGGATTTATTTTATCAGCAACAGCAGAAGTGGCAAAGCATAGAAATAATAAAGAAAAACTATCTAAGATAATGAGCTCGGTAGTTATAGCAAAGATATTATTAATGATCACATCTTTTTTATTATTGTTAATACTATGTCTATCTATACCAAAACTTAAAGAGGATGCATGGTTGTATATCTTATTTTTTATTTATGTTTCTATAAACTCAATGTTGCCTGACTATTTATACAGAGGTTTAGAAAATATGAAAATTATAACGTATAGAACAGTTACGGTGAAATTATTTTTTACAATAATGGTTTTCGTATTTCTAAAGGAAAAGTCACAGTATTACTATGTTCCAATTTTGAATATTATTGGATCAACAGGTGCGGTTATTACTGTTTATGCACATGTATTGCATAAGCTTAAAATTAAGTTTGTAAGGGTAGATAGTACTTATATATGGGAAACTTTAAAAAATTCAAGTTATTACTTTTACTCAAGGATAGCTACTTCAATCTATGATGCGACAAACACTTTTATACTCGGTTTTCTTTACCCTACAGGAAATATAGTAGGATATTTTACTTCTTCAAATAAATTAGTTACAACTGCGCGTAGTGCATTTTCACCGATCGCAGATAGTTTATATCCACATATGATAAAAAGTAGAGATTATAAACTCATAAAAAAGATTTTAATAATTTTTATGCCTATCATAATAGGAGGTTGTATTATAGTTAGTATTTTCGCTGAGCCCATTTGCATTTTATTATTTGGCGATGAGTTTAAAAATACAGCACCTATATTGAGACTATTACTGCCTCTTATTGCGCTAGCTTTACCAAATTATCTACTAGGTTTTCCTACATTGACTCCATTAGGATTAGCTAAATATGCTAATATTTCAACTATATTAGGTGCAATAATACAGGTAGTAGGGTTAATAATACTGTATATTATAAGTATATTGAATGTATATACAATATGCATTCTTACATGTGTAACAGAATTTTGTGTATTATTAATAAGAGTATGGGCTATTTTGGTGAAGGGTAGGAACCAATTTTCTTTATCAAGTGGGCATGATCGTATATAATATTGATCACTTCTGGGGTAGAAAACCTGTTTTATTACGGAAATAAAGCAAAACTCTCTTCTCTATTTTATCGTTGGTGGCACATATTCTGATTACCAAAGTCTTACACTTTCCAGGCCTTCCCGTTTTTGACGATTTTAAAATATAAGGTTCTAATAATAATTCCCCGTATATTTATCAGAATATTTATGCAAAAAAGTATCTTGATTCCTAGTAATTCAAAGCTACATCTTCCCTAGCCTATAGGTTTAATAAGCTTTACTTTATTAATCGTACCTTTCACTTTCAAAGAGCTGTTGGTGTATTTTGGCTTCATGCTGTTTCCAATGGCATAAATGTCTCTAGATATTCTAATAGTAAAGCTGTCTAATTCATGTATTTTAAAATTTTTAGCATTTGTTATCCAGTAATTTAGATTTAACCAATTACTTTCTTTAAAGAGACCTTTAAACTCATTAATAAACGTATATAAGTTTTTGAGCTAGGGATAATTTATAATTATTTTATGTAAATTATCAGCTTCATTGAACTGCCCCCTGTCAAGTAGACAGTGGAAATAATTAAAAAACGTGTAGCGTCAATCCATCGATTGGCGCTATTTCCAAGCACTTAATTCTTTAAGATGATCCTGATACTCCAACGGTACCATGCAATTTATGCGCTTTTGATAGCGTTTAGTATTGTAGTATTCGATATAATCTTTAATAGCAAACTTAAGGCTTTCATAATCACTAAACCTCTTAGCATGATATACTATTTCTGATTTTAACATGCCCCAAAATCCTTCCATAGGTCCATTATCAATACAATGACCCACCTGTGGCATGCTTTGAACCATTTCTGCTTTATCTAGTTTCTATTTAAATACTTTATTTGTATATTGAAAACCACGGTCACTATGGAATATGGGCTTTGCATTAGGGTAAGTCTCGATAGCTTTATCAAATATTTTAAATCCCAGTACATTATTGTTTGATTTTCCGATTACATAAGACACTATGCTTCTATCTTGGAGGTCTAAAATTGCACTTAAATATGCTTTCTTTGCATTTTGATACTTAAATTCTGTAACATCAGTAAGCCACTTTTTATGAATATTATTTGCTTTAAAATCTCTATTTAATATATTTTCCGCTGTGATCTGTGGGGTAGATTTAATATATTTTTTCCTTTTTTACGGCATACAGACTTCAGTCCAAGACCTTTCATAATCCGATATATCCTTTTATGATTAACGATTAAGTCTTTCTTACGGGCAAATCTTGATATTCATTTGACGATAGCCTAAAATGCCATCTCTTTCTTCATATGCATTCTTTATCATTTGTGATAGATGCCCATTTTCTAGCTCTCTTTGGCTTTTTTCTTGCTTAAGCCATTTATAATATGAAGATCGGCTAATCTCTATTACTTTACAAAGAGTTGCTATTGGATAACCCTTTTTGCTGGCTAATGATTTGATAGAAAGATATTTATTTTCCTGTTTAATAGTATTTAATCTCGTCCCCTTTGATTTAGTAGGTTCTCCATCTCTAAACGCTTATTTTGAGCTTCAAGTAGTTTCATTTCTGTTTTAAGTTTATCAACTTGAATCAGTTCTCCTTCTGATTTACGTTTCCTTCTACGATCTAAAAGTCCATTAACTCCTAACTCTTCATACTTTAATACCCAACTACGAACTTGCTGGTAAGAAACCTGATATTTTGTCGCAGTTTTATTATAATTTTTACTATTTTCTATACAATACTTAACAATGGCTCTTTTATTGTTGTAGATTTTCCTTTAGTCATGATTTGGTCACCCCCTGTAGATGATTTAATCTTTTCATGACTATTATACTTCATTATCCAGTCTCAAAGCTGTGCGTGAGAAGATAATCCATATTTTAGACTGATATCCCATTGAGAATCTTTACCTGCAAAATAATCTTCTATAGCTGCTTGTTTTAACTCTTTTGAATATGTGTTATGTATCTTCTTTGGTAGCAGTCCAGATTCACCTTTTGTACAATAAATCTTAACCGACGTTTTAACTGTACTAACATTAATATTTAATTCTTCACTTATTCTCTTAACACTTTTTAATCCTTTAAAATAGTCTTTCATAGCCATTACTTTTACTTCATATAATATATTGTTTTTTCTTCCCATAATAAAACTCCCCTTATAATAAACAATTGGGGAGTACATCAATTATTTTTTTCGTAGAAAGACTACAAATAATATCGGCATACTTATTACCTTTTTAATATAAAATCATCTTTACTCATCTGCAATCACTTACCAATAAAAGTGAGAGAGAACCACTTTTTACTGACAAAAGCAAAAAGTGAGAAATTGTATCTTTCTACATTGAAGATAATGAAAATTATCTAGTTTCTTATCAGCAAGTTTATTACTGAGTAATAAAATACAAAAAAGGCGGCGTGGAAGTACTTGATGATCAACAAGGAAAAATCTAGAGATGATATCAGAAAGTGAAAAGCTTACTGCATAAGTTAAACTTCTTAAGGTAAAAACAAGCAATTACAACTGGAGGTTGGATTTAAAAAAACTGATAGCAGGAAAACTAAAAGGTCTAACTCCATTCGAGTATAGAAATCAGACCCTTATAATATTTTTTTACTTTTGATCTGTCCACTTGACAGATCAAAAGTATTATATTCTAATTCTTTCTTGTTGTTACTTTCATATCTTCATAAATAAATTGATTTAATAATTTAATATTATCTTCTAAAGTATTTGGAACAATATAGGAAACTCCATTAATTTTTTGCCCACCACCATACCCATCAACAGGAATTCGATATTGATCAATAGTCCTGATTCCTGAGGTAAGGGTAGAGGTGCCAAGGGAAACCATGTCGGTTTTAGAAAGACTAGTCTCTACATAGGGTAACATTGTATTTAATAATTTAGGATACTTAGTTATACCTGCGTTCATTCCCTTATGAATAACTTGTTCTAAAACTAGTCTCTGTCTTTCAGTTCTTTGATAATCACCATTACCTATATTACGGATTCTTGCATAGGCTACGGCTTGTCTACCCGTCAAGGTTTGTAAACCAGAATTATTTACTTTAGGGGAATTTTCCTTTGTAATATCATTGATTTCAGTAATATTTTTATTTAAAGAATTCACTTCATTAGAAGCAATTTCAATCTCTATTCCACCCATAGCATCTATAATTTTTTCTAATCCATAAAAGTCTACTGTTACAAAGTCCCTTATATTCATAGCAAAGTTTTGATTAATGGTCTTGATAGCTAATTCAGGACCGCCAAAGGCATAGGCGTGATTAATTTTATCCATTCCTCTACCCGGAATGTCTACATAAGTGTCCCGCATAATAGAGGTAAGTTTGATTTTTTTATGTTCTTTATCTAAAGAAGCAATCATAATAGTATCAGATCGAGTATTCCCTTTACTTTCTCTACGGTCTAGACCAAAGAGGGCAATATTTACCACCTTGCTGCTTTTGTTGTCTTCATTATTAATACCCAGGTCTTCATCACTTTGAGATATCTTGGTATTATTGATTTTATCTAACATACTAAATCCATAGGCGCCAAAGGCACCACCAAGAAGACCGACTATAATAAATAACAATAATAATTTGCTAGTTTTTTTCCTCTTATTCCTTTTGTTTCTTCGTGCCATGATTATCCCCCTTGCATAATATAAAAGTGTTTTTGGTAAAGGCTATAATTCAAAGAATATTATGCTATTACTATGAATTATTATATCAGATAGTAAAGGCAATACCAATAAAGTAATTGTTAAGAAATGTCGGAGAATGTAAAGAAGTTATTACAAACTATTAAATGAGTAAATGAAATTACAAGAAAAAAGAAATTTGTAGTATAATGACTATAGAAAATATTTATAGGATAATTTTGATTAAAATATATCGTAGGAGGAATTTAATATGAAGATTGCAGTGGCTGGTACCGGGTATGTAGGATTGTCTAATGCTGTCTTATTAGCCCAGAGTGATGAAGTAGTAGCACTAGATATTATTCAGGAAAAGGTAGAATTAATAAATGCTAGACAATCTCCAATAGTAGATAAAGAAATTGAAGAATTTTTAACCACTAGGAATTTAAATTTGGTAGCAACTACGGATAAAAATAAAGCCTATGAAGGTGCAGAGTTTGTTATTATAGCTACCCCTACGGACTACGATCCTGAAAGGAATTTTTTTGATACAAGTACTGTGGAAGGCGTGATAGAAGATGTTTTGTATATTAATTCAGAAGCCACAATGATTATTAAATCCACAGTACCAGTAGGCTATACTAAAGAAATTAAGGAGAAGTTTAATACAAATAACATTATATTTTCCCCTGAATTTCTTAGGGAAGGACAAGCCTTATATGATAATCTCTATCCATCTAGAATTATAGTAGGAGAAAAGTCGGAAAGGGCAAAAAAGTTTGCAGACTTATTGGTACAAGGAGCTATTAAAGAAGATATCCCTGTTTTGTTTACTGATTCCACAGAAGCGGAAGCTGTAAAACTATTTTCCAATACCTATCTCGCCCTTAGGGTGGCATATTTTAATGAGTTAGACACCTATGCTGAGCTTAGAGGGCTAAATACAAAGGAAATTATAGAAGGTGTTGGGCTTGATCCTAGAATTGGGAATCATTATAATAATCCTTCCTTTGGTTATGGAGGATATTGTCTACCTAAGGATACCAAACAATTAAGAGCAAATTATGCAGATGTTCCCAATAATATTATAGGAGCAATAGTTGATGCCAATAGGACTAGGAAAGATCATATCGCTGATATGATTACAAAAAGAAAACCTAAAACAGTAGGAATATATAGATTAACCATGAAAACCAATTCTGATAACTTTAGAGCTTCATCCATACAGGGCGTTATGAAAAGAATAAAGGCTAAGGGGATAGAGGTCATAGTGTATGAGCCAGTTCTTGAAGAAGATTCTTTTTATAATTCACGGGTAATTAAAGATTTAGAAGAATTTAAGAAAATATCCGATATTATTGTATCCAATAGATTGTCCAAGGAACTTAAAGATGTGAAGGAAAAGGTTTATACAAGGGATTTATTTAACAGGGATTAGGAACATTTTTATATAAAAGCTTAAATTGGTCTGGGTATAATACAATAATTTTGCAAAAAAATTATATCGGAGAGGGGATTATAAAATGAAAAAGATTATAACCTATGGAACATTCGATTTATTGCACTATGGACATATTAATCTATTAAAAGCTGCAAAGGAGTTAGGTGACTATTTAATTGTGGCTCTAGCTACCAATGAATTTAATGCTATTAAAGGGAAAAAATGCTATTTTTCTTACGAGGACAGAAAAAATCTTTTAGAAGCTATTAGATATGTAGATCTAGTTATTCCAGAAACTTGTTGGGAGCAGAAAATAAGTGATGTGCAAGAATATAAAGTAGATACTTTTGTTATAGGAGAAGATTGGAAGGGGAAATTTGATTTTTTAGAGGATTATTGTGAAGTTATTTATTTACCGAGAACTCCTGAAATATCTACTACGAAGATAAAGCAAGATTTAGGATTAGGGGAAAGCCTAGATTTTAAATAATATTTATAATTTAAAATAACAAAAGGATAATTATTATTTAGGTAAATAATAATATTTTAATACATAAAGCATGCTCATAATTGTATGGATGGAGAATAGTAAATGGAGAGATTTATACAACGCATATTTAATTTTTAAGTTGTTGAATTAGCAGTTATACCCATAGAAGTATTACTAATTATCAAACTAAAAGAGGGAATTCTTATAGGAATATCCTTTGGTCTATCACCTATATAATCTACTATCTTAGGTTTTATAGGACCATAGCAATACATTTATATACTATTCACTATTAGACTAGTTTTAAATTTTCTAAAGTATACAGAATTATCTAAAAGACCGTAGAAAAATTTACAAGAAAATCCTTAAGTAAAAGTATAAAGATTAAAAAATATAGTGTATAGAGATTGATGCTGTTTGTAAATATTCCTTTATCGGGAAAAGGGATATGGAGTGTTATGTTAGTAACTACTTTATTAGAGTTTAAAATGGACCTTTTCCGCCATTGAATTTGGAAATTTCATTGTTTCCATTTTTATCATAATCCGTAAAAAATAATTAATTACAAAATAATAGTTATTCTAGAATAGAACTACATAGAATAGCTAATAGTTCTATTTTTATATTAACTTTTTCTAGATTACAATGTGAGCAACTTTTGTAAAAATCTGTATCTAAACTATTATGTAGAAAGAATTATTCTTAGAAAACTAATATAAAGTTTATGCCTATAATTTATGAAAAAAGGAAGTTAATTGAAATGAGGAAAATTTAAAATAAAAAAATAGATATTCTTTTAATGATAATTACAATACTATCTAAATTGTCGATACTTTTGAGTTCCAAAACAAACATAATCATTCTAGCTATCGGGAGTGTTATTGCTACTGCACCTCAACTATTATTGTTAATCTCTTTTATCTATAAAGAGAGAGATAAATATTGTTTTATTATAGATTTCAAAGATAAGCATGTTAAAATATGGTATATCTTGCTCTACCCATTACTATTTTGGCAGAGGGAATTTTGATCAAAAAGCAATATTTATGACTTCAAGTGCATTATTTTATTATTCGCTAGGAATGATTGGTTTTGGGCTTAGACAAATCATATCCAGAGGATTTTATTCACTCCAAGATACCAAGACCTCAATGATTAATGCTGCTTTATCCATGGGATTAAATATAGTATTAAACTATCATTCTTTCGAGATTTATAGGCATAGGTGGTCTTGCCTTGGCTACCAGTATATCTGCCATTGTTTGTACAATATTATTATTTGTAAGCTTTAGAAAGAAGGTTGGTTCCTTTGGTTTAAAGGATATAAGTATTTCATTTGTAAAAATTTTGGTGGCTTCATTACTAATGGGCATAATAGCTAAAGGAACATATAATATTCTATTTAAGATGATAAGTGGAAATTTATCTCTTATAATTTCTATAGGGGTGGGAGCATTGGTCTACTTCATCGTTATTTACTTTATGAAGATCGAAGAAGTAGAGACATTGGTTAGTGCTGTAAAAAAGAAATTTGCTAGAAATTAGATTATAATACTTAGATGAGTTTTCAGGAGGTAAGCAAATGAAAAAAGTTATCACTTACGGTACTTATGATTTTTTCCATGAGGGACATTATCGTCTATTAAAACGTGCCAAAGAGTTGGGAGATTATCTTATTGTAGGAGTCACTACTGATAATTATGATGATAGTCGGGGGAAATTGAATGTTCAGCAAGATATTATGAAACGTATTGAAAACATTAAAAATAGTGGTTTAGCAGATGAAATCATTATTGAGGAATATGAGGGCCAGAAGATCAATGATATTCTTAAATATAATATTGATATTTTTGCTATAGGATCTGATTGGATAGGCAAATTTGATTATCTAAAAGAATATTGTGAGGTAGTGTATTTAGAAAGAACAAAGGGAATATCGAGTACAGAACTTCGAGCAAAAAACAATGGAATACTTAGTTTAGGGCTAGTAGGATATGGAAGAATTGCTAATAGATTTATTAAAGAATCAAAGTTTGTTAGTGGAGTAAATGTTGAAGGGGTTTTTGGACCTAATCCTATTTCCCTTGATCATTTTGTGAAAGAGCATGAACTGGCCTTTTATTCTTTAGATTATGATGAGTTTCTAGAAAAAATAGATGCAGTATATATCGCATCTCCTCACCTGACTCATTACGAGTATGTAAAGAAGGCACTTGCTAAAGGAAAACATGTATTATGTGAAAAGCCTATGGTCTTATCAGCGCAGCAATCACAGGAAGTATATCGTTTAGCAAAAAGACAAGATTGTGTTCTTTTAGAAGCTATCAAAACAGCCTATGCACCAGGATTTATAAGGTTGATAAGTGTGGCTAAAAGTGGCCTTATAGGTAAAATTAAAAATATTGATGCTACCTTTACAAAATTGGTGGAAGGGAATCTAAGAGAATTAAATCCCAAACATGCAGGTGGTAGTGTTACAGAATTGGCATCGTATCCTTTATTAGCAATTATTAAACTATTAGGACAGGATATAGAAAATACTACTTTTTACTCCTATTATGATAGTGAGAAAGAAATAGATTTATTTACAAAGATTAATTTGGAATATAAAGACGCTATTGCTACAGCTAAGGTAGGATTAGGAGTTAAGTCAGAGGGTGATTTAATTATCTCAGGTACTAAAGGATATATTTATGTGCCCTCTCCCTGGTGGAAAACAGAATACTTTGAAATGCGTTTTGAAAATTTTGGAGAGAATAAAAAATATTATCAAAAATTTGAAGGCGATGGGTTAAGATATGAATTAGCAGAATTTGTTTCCATGATAAATAAGGGGAATATGAAAACATATAAACTTAACCCGGATGAATCAACGAAAATTAATAGTATTATCGAAGAATTTTTATTAGGAAAAAATATAAAAAAAATATAATAGTTGTAGTAAAAACACCAACCATGAAAACCAATTCCAATAATTTTAGAGTCTCATCCATACAGGGAGTCATGAAAAGGATAAAGGTCGTAGTCTATGAACCAGTTCTTCAGGAAGATTTTTTTATAATTCACGGGTGGTAAAGGACTTCGAAGAATTATAAGAAGATATCTGATGTAATAGTGTCCAATAGATTGTCTAAGGAACTTGAGGATGTAAAGGAAAAGGTTTATACAAGGGACTTGTATTGCTTAGATTAGAGGGGATTAGGTGTTGATACCAATCTAGGAGACTAGAGGAATATATATAAGAGGAAAAACCTTTCGTTGAATTTATCCTTCAACGAAAGGTTTCTCTTATAATACAAGATATTCAATAAATAAAAAAATGAAATCCTATATTGTACATGTGCACAAAGATAGGGGATTTCTTTTTTTTATCTCTCAAAGGAAAATCAAGCAAGATTAATGAATTCCTTAATAAGAATAGACCAATAATAGAAGAGATAATAACAAAAAATGGAGGGATAATGATGAAATTTGAAAAGTTGTTAGAGCCAGGGAAAATTGGAAATTTAGAATTAAAAAACCGCATGATTATGCCGGGTATGGGCACAAATCTTGCGGCAGCAGATGGTACGGTATCTGATGTCATTGTGAACTATTATGCAAGAAGGGCAAATGGAGGAGTAGGATTGATTATTACCGAGGTTTGTTGTCCCGATCCCTTAGGAAGGGTCATTCCGGGAGAGATTGAAATCACCAAGGTTGGTTTTATGCCAGGACTTAGTCGTATACCTCATGCTGCACATTCTGGAGGAGCAAAAGTTTGTCTGCAGTTGGCCCATGGTGGATGCTTTGCTAGTGAGGGAGTAACCGGTGAACAACCCATATCTCCATCAGGAGTAGGAACTTTTCAACTACCTGATGATACTCCTAGGGAAATGACTATAGAAGAAATTAAAGAGTTAATTGAAAAATACGCAATGGCAGCTCAAAGAGCTCGACAATGTGGCTTTGATGCAGTAGAACTACATGGTGCCCATGGGTACATGCCATTACAGTTTCTCTCAGCCTATACCAACAGAAGAACAGATGAATATGGGGGGAGTCTTGAAAATAGGGCACGATTTGCCTTAGAAACCATTCGAGCTATGAAGAAACATGCGGGGGAAGATTTTCCATTAATCTATCGTCTATCTGCCGATGAAGATGTTCCCAATGGTATAACCCTTGAAGAAGCCTGCACTTTTGCAAAATGGGCTGAGGAAGCAGGAGCAGATGCTATCCATGTTTCTGCAGGAACATGGGATTCAAGATTACACAAATATAATGCGGTCATGGCTGGGGAAGAATCAGCAGAGGGGAAAAACCTAAGTCAAGGAGTAGCCACATCGATGTGGGTACCACCAAACTATACTCCAAGAGGATCCTTAAAACATCTTGCGGCAGCGGTGAAAAAATATGTAAAAGTACCAGTGATCACCGTAGGAAGTATACCTCCTGAGATGGCAGAGGAGATTCTAGAAAAGAATGAAGCTGATTTTGTATCTATAGGACGTCAGACTATTGCAGATCCTGACTATGCCAACAAGATTGCTGAGGGAGAAGCAGAAACGATACGTCGTTGTCTTCGCTGTAACGAATGTTTAGGAGAAGTAATGGCTTTTCGAGGAATTTCCTGTGCAGTAAATGCTGAGGCAGGAAAGGAATTTGAGGGATTTGTTCAAGTATCTCCTACCCAAAGGAAGAAAAAGGTTGCCATTGTAGGATCGGGACCGGCAGGCATGCAAGCTACTTTAACAGCTATGGAAAGAGGACATGATGTGACTTTATTTGAAAAAGACGATAGACTAGGTGGAGCCTTATATTATGTAGGCTTGCCAGACTTTAAAATAGACTATCGTGATTATACCAAATATTTAATTCATGCAGTAGAAAATAGTGGGGCTAAGATTAAAACGGGAACAGAGGTTACTGCACAAATGATTAAGAAAGGGAACTTTGATACGGTCATTGTAGCCACAGGAGCAGTTACTTATAAACCGGGGATAAAGGGTGCAGAAGATACCACAATAGTTGATCCCCTGAAGGTACTAGATGGGAATATCCCTGAAGGAAAGGACATTATCGTATGTGGTGCCGGTCTAATAGGTTGTGAAGTGGCAATGTTCTTAGCAGAATTAGGGAAAAATGTTACTATGATTGATAAGTTACCTGAGCCTGCTATGGATCTAGCCATCTATACCAAGTGGGTATTAAACTCTAAACTTGCAGAATTAGGAGTAAAGGTAAGGGTAGACCATAAAATTGATGAAATGACTGGAAAATATGTAAAATGTACAGTAGACAATCAAGAAGTTGAATATAAGGGAGATGCAGTAGTTTGTGCCTTAGGTTTAAAGGCTGAAAGAAAATTATTGGAGGATTTAAGGAGAAATGGCAAAGAGATGGAAATTATTCCTGTAGGAGATGTAAACAATCCACGGAAAATCATACAAGCTGTTCATGAAGGCTTCCACGCGGCCAGAAGAATATAATATAAATAAATGCATATAAAACGTCCTCCAGCGGATTTTGACTGGAGGGCGTTTTATATGGCCAAGGTTTCTAGTGAAGAAAAGGAATAACCTTCCTGAAGGGCATAAAACCATAGACATATACTATTAAACATATTAAAATAGTAAAAGGATAGTTATTATTCGCAAAAATAGTAATATTTTAAAAAATACAGCAAATTTAAATTTGCATCAAAGGAGAACACTAAATGGGGGAACTTATACAGGAAATATTTAATTTTTTATCCGTTGAAACTGCAGTTATACTCATCGCAGCCTTACCAATCATCGAACTAAGGGGAGCCATTCCTATAGGGGTATCCTTTGGCTTATCTCCTTTGCATTCCACAATTCTTAGCTTTATTGGAAGTATAGCTGTGGTACCTATATTGCTCTTTGGCATTAGACCCGCCTTTGATCTTTTAAAAAAAACCAAACTATTTAGGAAAACCATAGAAAGACTGACCGATAGATCCTTAAGTAAAAGTGACAAGATTCAAAAATATGGGGCATGGGGACTAGTGTTATTTGTGGCTATTCCTTTACCAGGGACAGGAGTATGGACTGGCACCTTAATAGCAGCCCTACTGAATATCCGATTTAAATGGGCTTTTCCTGCTATTTTATTTGGCAATTTGATTGCAGCCATCCTCATTATGACCCTAAGCCATGGAGTGGTGAATGTTCTTTCCTAACCCGTAAAGGCTGATTTATCTAGAAGAATAATGCTATAATAGAAATAGAACGATATGGCTTTGAGCCATATCGTTCTATTTCTATTATATAAATCTTTTATAGTTTTTTCTTAGTATAAGCTTTCTAATAAATTGTTTATTCAAATAGAATCTAGATCTATGATCTTCCGTTTTCGCTATTGCTTTCTGCAGTATTTTCTTGTACTCCATAAATATATTCATGCAACAATTTCACGTTGCTACTTAAATCCTGAGGCACTAAATAATAAACCCCATTCATCTTTTGTCCTTTAGCATAACCATCCACAGGAATTCGATACTGATCTATGGTCCGTACTCCATGAGTAAAGGCAGAAGTACCTAGTTTGAGCATTTCAGGCTTAGTCAGACTTGTCTCTACATGGGGTAGCAGCTTACTGATCATTTTAGGGTATTGCATAGCTCCAGCTCCCATTATCTTATTCATGATCTGCTCTAGTACGACTCTTTGTCTCTCTGTTCTTTCATAATCTCCATTTCCTGCATAACGAATTCTAGAATAGGCCAGGGCCTGCTCCCCATTTAGTGTTTGCACACCCGTTCCACTGACTTTGGCTCTAGATACTTCATAATCCTTAATGTCAATTTCTATTCCGCCTAAGTCATCAACAATATCCATAAGACCAAAAAAGTCTACCATGACATAATCTCTAATATTCATATCAAAGTTTTCATTGATGGTTTTGAGGGCCAATTGAGGGCCACCAAAGGCATAGGCATGATTGATTTTATCCATCCCTCTGCCGGGAATATTCACATAAGTATCTCTCATAATAGAAGTCAGCTTAATTTTCTTGGTATTTAGATCTAAAGTGGCAATCATAATACTATCGGATCGACTATTCTCATTGGGATTTCGCCTATCTAATCCAAAGAGAGCAATATTGGTCACTTTTGGTGTCTTGTTATCTTCCTTTATCCCCAATTCCTCATTGGAATCAATTATAGGGCCAGTCGCCACCTGATTGAGCAGATTGTAGACATAATAGCCTGTACCCAGTACAAGACATAAAAGAATGACCAGCGTCCCCAATATATATTTTTTAAAAGAAGATTTCTTTTTCTTTGTCATTGATTAACCCCCTTGATTTGTGTAAAAGTTCATTGATAACTTATCTATCTATTATAATTGATTCCCACCTTCTATACAATATTGTATAGAAGGTGGGAATCAATTATATAATAGGAAAGCGGTTATCACTGCTCTGGTGCGGCAGGAAAACCCAACCTATTGAGAATAAACCTTTCTCTTGCAAAATAAAAAGGATAAATAGAGAGTGACTATGATGAATATTTATACGCGTTGTCGGTTGGTGTCGTATTATGTAAAATAAAAAAATTGAAAAAAACACAATAATTTGGTATAATTTAACTGCTATAAATACACATAATCTTCCTAAGAAATGGAAAAGTGTTTTGCGGAAGTTTACATAAGAGGAGGACATCATGGATTTTCAAGAAGAAATAGATTTGCGAGAAATGTTTAATATGCTCAAAAAAGGGTGGAAGATCATAGCCCTAATAACAGTTCTATCTATTGTTATTAGTGGAGTGATCAGTTTTTTTATTATGGCCCCTGTTTATGAAGCATCTACCACTATGCTAGTGGGGAAGGCTCAGGGTTATGATGCCCAAGTGGATTATCAAGATGTACTGTTGTCCCAAAAACTAGTTAAAACCTATGGGGAGATCATTAAGAAAAAGATTATTTTACAACAAGTCATCACCAATGAAAATCTAGATTTGACTGTGGAAGAATTGTCAGAGAAGGTATCGGTAAATCCTGTGGGAGATACTGAACTGATTCAAATAAAGGTAACAGATAGATATCCTCTACAAGCAACAAAGATTGCTAATGGTATAGGGGTTGTCTTTAGACATCGAATTCAAGACATTATGAATGTGGACAATGTTAGTATTATTGAAGAAGCTACACCCCCTGTACATCCTATTAAGCCCAATAAAAAGCTAAATGTAGCTATTGCAGCGATATTAGGGTTTATGGTAAGTGTGTTCATTATATTCATTAAAGAATACTTAGATAACACCATGAAAACTCCAGAGGATGTGGCTAAGTATTTAGATTTACCAGTGCTAGGATCCATACCTCAGACTCAAGAATAGAAAGTGGAGGATAACCATGAAAGTCAATAATTTATTTACCATACAAAACCCAAAATCTGTTCAGGCAGAAGCCTATAGAATATTAAGAACAAATTTACAGTTTTCCAGTGCAGGAAAGCTAAAAACCATTGTAGTGACCAGTGCAGCACCAGGAGATGGTAAAAGCACCAGTTCTATCAATATGGCCATTACCTTGGCTCAAGCAGAGAAAAGGGTACTCCTCATAGACTGTGATTTGAGAAAGTCAACTATACATAAATATCTGCGGATATCCAATCAAGAGGGATTAACCAATGTACTAGCGGGGATGACTACTCAAGATAAAGTCCTCTTGGCTACAGATATAAAGGGATTACAAGTGATTACAGCAGGACCTACCCCGCCCAACCCAGCAGAATTGCTTCATTCCCAAAGAATGAAAGACTTATTAAAGGAAGTTAGAGAGCAGTATGACTATGTCATCTTAGATACCCCTCCAGTGGTGGCGGTTACCGATGGATCTTTGCTTTCTACCCTAGTAGATGGGACCATTTTGGTGGTATCGGCAGGCAATACTCCCATCGATATTGCGAAAAAAGCAAAGGAAAATCTAGAGAAAGTCCATGCCAATATCTTAGGAGTAGTTTTAAACAAAATAAAGGTAGATAGTGAACAATATTACTACTATGATTATGGGACAAGTCCTGTACCCCAAAAGGGTAACAGGAAAAAGAGGCGTAAAGATAAGAAAATGGAGTGGGCCTAAATGTGGGATTTTCATAGTCATATTTTGCCTAATATAGATGATGGAGCTAAGGACAGTAATGAAACCATAAAAATGGCAAAGATAGCTGTACAAGAAGGAATACATACGATGGTGGCTACACCCCACTATATTCCCTTTGATCACGAAGTACATAAAGATGAAATTTTAGAGAGTATAAAAAAAATCAATGAAGCTTTAAAACGAGAAAATATACCCATAAAAATTTTACCGGGAATGGAAGTCTTTGCAGACTGGGAAATTTTAAAAAGAATAGATCAAGGACAAATCTTAACCATAAATGACACAAGGTATATCCTAATAGAACTACCTATGCATAATATCCCTGACGATATAGATGATCTATTCTTTGAAATAGAAGTAAGAGGACTACTTCCTATCCTGGCGCACCCAGAACGCAACAGGAAAATTCAGAATAATCAAAACATTGTTGCTAAATGGATAGAGAAGGGTGTCCTTACCCAAATAAACACAGGGAGCTTAATGGGTATCTTAGGACAAGCTTCTCAAGAAACAGCTGGAATTCTTCTAAAGCACAATATGGTCCATCTTCTAGGGACTGACGCCCATACATCGGGCAGAAGATCACCTGAAATAAAGGAAGCTATAAATACCATTAAAGAAATATTAACACTTGAACAATGTAAGTTAATTTTAGAAGAATATCCTAAGCAAATTTTAGCCAATGAAATAGTTACTCCAGGGAAACCTGTTTTAGTCAGAAAAAAGAAAAGATTTTTCTTTTTTTAGTATATATGACATAACTAAAGGTCCCCAGGCCTTATGATAAAGATGAGGTAATGAACTATATTCTATATTTGGGCACTTGGAATGTAGGGAGCCAGTAGTGCAACCGGCTTCTTTTAGTATTTTGCTTTTGAATTTGGGGAAAGGCAAAGGCAAAATAATTACTAAAGGGGGAAAAGCGATGAAATCTGTAAAACGCAAATCTATATTAATCCTGTCTGATATTTTTTTTGTTAATCTTTCTGTTGTATTATCTCTACTTTTAATCTTGCCAGTGGAACAATTTAAAACTCAATTTTTAAATTACCTGCCCATTGCCATTTTTACTATTGCCATAAGAATTATCATCTATTATCTTTCAGGACTATATTCTAGCCTTTGGAGATATGCTAGTATTGATGAATTGCTTAATGTAGTGATGGCTGTTACCCTAGGAAGCATAGGCAGTTATTTTTTTGCCCGTCTTGGAAGCTATCACTCTCTAATACAAATACATACCATTATTTGGATGCTAAACATTTTTTTCATTGGAGGAAGCCGCTTTGCCTATCGGATTTTAAGAAGATTAAAATTTAAGGTTTATAAATATGCCTCCCAGAGAAAAAATGTTTTAGTTTATGGAGCTGGAGATGCAGGCTCTATCGTCATTAAAGAATTGGAGACCCATCGGGAATTAGATACCAATATTGTGGCTATGATTGATGATGATCCCGCAAAATTTCGAAGAAGGATCAATGGTGTACCAGTAGTGGGTGGAAAAGACAAATTGATGGAAGCAGTGAAAAAGTATGATGTGGAAGAAATCATTATTGCATTACCTTCTGCCAATCGAAAAAGGATAAAGGAAATCATAGAGTTATGTAACCAAACAGGGTGCAAATTAAAAACTCTTCCAGGAGTATATGAACTTATCGATGGAAAGGTAGATATAAAAAATATCAGAGATGTAGAGATAGAGGACTTATTGGGAAGAGACCCCATAACCTTAAATAACAAAGAAATTAATGATTATATCAAGGGAAAAGTGGTATTGGTTACCGGAGGTGGTGGATCTATAGGTTCAGAACTTTGTCGACAAATTGCCACCTTTGGTCCCCAAAAACTCATTATCTTCGATATTTATGAGAATAATGCCTATGATTTACAATTAGAGCTAAAAAAGAAATATCCAAATCTAGATTTATCTGTACTCATAGGGTCAGTGAGGGATAAAGCTAGAGTCAATAACATTTTTGAAATCTATAAACCTCATGTAGTATTTCATGCGGCGGCCCATAAACACGTACCCTTGATGGAGGATAGCCCTGCCGAGGCCATAAAGAATAATGTTTTTGGCACCATCAATGTGGCAGAGGCTGCCAATCAATACAAAAGTAATAAATTCGTATTGATATCTACGGATAAAGCGGTAAATCCTACTAATATCATGGGGACTACTAAGAGAATAGCAGAGATTACTATTCAAATTATGAACAAACAAAGTGATACTGAATACGTAGCTGTACGCTTTGGCAATGTCCTAGGAAGCAATGGCAGCGTCATTCCAGTATTTCGAAAACAAATAGCTGCTGGGGGACCTGTTACCGTCACCCATCCGGATATTATTAGATACTTTATGACTATTCCAGAAGCCAGTCAACTTGTCCTACAAGCAGGGGGTATGGCTAGGGGTGGGGAGATCTTTATTTTAGACATGGGAGATCCTGTAAAGATAGTGGACTTAGCAAGAGATCTTATTAGGCTGTCAGGATTTATCCCTGATGAAGATATCAAGATAGAATTTACTGGCCTGAGGCCAGGAGAAAAACTCTATGAAGAACTTCTTACGGCCGAAGAAGGATTAGTAGCTACGAAGCATGCGAAGATTCTAATTAGCCAAC
The DNA here is from genome assembly GCF_024622505.1 of Irregularibacter muris. Classification (NCBI taxonomy): domain Bacteria; kingdom Bacillati; phylum Bacillota; class Clostridia; order Eubacteriales; family Eubacteriaceae; genus Irregularibacter; species Irregularibacter muris. The sequence goes on along the minus strand of NZ_JANKAS010000018.1, from coordinate 19,493 downwards.
CCATAAGTCACAATGCCATAGAGTTTATGAAGGAATTAGAAAAGCTTAAGGGAGTACTGAGTAAATCAGGAGAGGAAATAGCCCAGGTGATGAAGGAGATTGTGCCTAGTTTTAGTAGGGTGGGGTAGAAAAAGCTTTTGCTTTAGTAAGTATATTTATGGGGAACACCATCGGGAGTCTTTAAAAGACGCTAAAAAAGAGTTGACTAAGATCTTGGGAACTTGTAGGTGTTATAAAAATGTGTAATGGTACTAAAAGTGCACATGGCAAGATTTATGTTGATGGATTTACTCTAATAGAGTTGATAATGGTAATTACTATTTTAGCCATTTTAGTTCTCATAGCAATACCGTTTTTTCTAGGATATGTAAAAGCTGCTAAAGAGGAAGTTTGTAATGCTAATTGCCCACAGTTAGATAGGAAGTATCAGATGTATTTGCTTATGGAAGAAGCAAAACATACAGAAATTATTTTTGATAAGTTTATGCAGGAACATAGCATAGAAACATGTCCAGATAATGGTGCTATTGATTATAAGGATGGTAAAGTTCAGTGTGAAGTTCATTGCAAACACAATGATGAAAACAGTGGTAACGATGATGGTAGCACTCCTTTTATATGATGGTAATAGTTCTGTTTTTATCGAAGGATTGAATGGTGAGGACGACGTGAGTATGGTGAAAGGATAAAGAGGCTACAACACAGTGATATAAATGGATTCAGCACAACTACTAAATGTACTAATGTTACAGAAGCATTACACGTCTATCCATCCAATCAAGAGATAGAATTATGCAAGATATAGTACTTAAAATCAATCAAATCACTACATAAAGAAGAAAATAAGGTGTACTACACACCACAAATATACATAACCGAAGCAGGAGGAACTATCATGGTTTATTTAAAGATCAAAAGATTAATAGATATCATACTTTCAACACTGGGACTTATCTTATTATCTCCTGTTTTTTTAGTACTCATTATAGCAATCAAGGTTGACTCCCCTGGACCTGTCCTCTTTAAACAGAAGAGAGTCGGGACCCATAAGATTCATTTTCATATATTGAAGTTTAGAACCATGAGAATCGATACACCGAAGGACACACCAACGCATCTTCTTGAAAATCCGGACCAGTGGATTACAACGGTAGGTAAGTTCCTACGTAAAACATCTCTGGATGAGCTACCGCAGATCATCAATACCTTTAAGGGTGAGATGAGTATCATTGGACCTCGTCCAGCGCTCTGGAACCAGTATGATCTGATTGAAGAAAGAGATAAGTACGGTGCTAATGATGTGCCGGTTGGTCTTACAGGCTGGGCGCAGATTAATGGTAGAGATGAACTTGAGATTGATGTTAAGGCTACACTTGATGGAGAATACGCTGAGAAGATGGGACTTCTGATGGATATGAGATGCTTCTTCGGGACAATATTTAGTGTTCTTAGAAGTGATGGTGTTGTTGAAGGTGGGACTGGAACAAAGAAAGCTGATAAAGAGTCAGTGAAACAGTAGGGGTGAGCAGATGTTATTAGTGACAGGGATTACAGGACATACAGGAAGATATTTCTTACAAGAACTTATTGATCATAAATATGAAGGACCAATCCGCTGCATCGTTAGGGAAACATCTGACACTTCAATGTTAGATAACAGCGGATTAAATATTGAGAAGGTTTATGGAGATCTCAACAACAAGGAGTTCGTAAGAAAAGCTGTCAATGGAGTAGACAATATCATGCACATTTATAACATCCATCATTCACCGATGATTGTGGAAGCAGCTATCGAGAACAATGTGAAACGAGCAATCTTAGTACATACAACAGGTATATATTCAAACTTTAAATATGCTTCTCAAGACTATAAAAATATTGAGAAGAAAGTCACAGAAATGACTGCAGATCCAAACTGCCCCACAAAAGTCACGATTCTTAGGCCAACGATGATCTATGGTGATCTTTGTGACAGCAATATGAGTAAGTTTATAAAGATGATAGATAAATTGAGAATACTGCCAGTCATTAACGGCGGCAAGAGTTTAATACAGCCAGTTAATGCTAGAGACTTGGGAAAAGCATTCTATACAGTTCTCATATCTCCTGAAAAAACAGCTGGAAAAGCATATGACTTATCAGGTGAAAAACCTCTAAAGATGATAGAAGTTTTTAAGATGATAAGCGATATGATCAATAAGAAAACAACATTTGTCAGTGTTCCTTTAGGGTTTGGGGTTGTACTTGCCCAAATTGCTAAAGTGCTGACTCTTGGGAAAATAGATTATGTAGAAAGAGTTCAACGTATGGGTGAAGACAGAAGTTATCCTCATGCTGAAGCCAAGAAAGATTTCGACTATAATCCGATGAGTTTTGAAGAGGGCATTCAACTTGAAGTGAATCAGTATTTAAAGAAGTAACTAGATGATGAAAGTAGGATTGACAATATGAAAATAGCTGTACTCTCAAGCCATACGTCATCACTATTTTGGTTTCGTATGGATATGATGAAAGATTTTATAAAACATGGACATTCTGTCATAGCTTTAGGACCAGAACCTGAATCAAACTGGAAGAGCAAGTTTGAGGAAAATGGAATTCATTATAAGCAACTCTTTGTGGAAAGAAATGGCATAAATCCGTTTAGTGATTTAGAAACTTATCGAGAGCTTAAGCAGTTTATGAAAGAAGAGAGGCCAGACAAAATATTTGCATACCAAGCAAAAACTGTAGTTTACGGAAGTCTGGCAGCAAAAGCTAATGGCATTAATGAAGTATATCCACTGATAGCGGGTCTTGGATCGATTTTCAGAGGAGAAGGGCTTAAAAACAAAATAATCAAAACAATAATGAAGACAGAATATCGTTTGGCATGTAATGCAAGCAAGAAGGTGTTTTTCCAAAATAATGATGATAAAAATGAGTTTGTAAATAACGGACTTATTAAAGAAGATAAAATCGTGATTATAAATGGATCTGGTGTGAACCTTGAGAAGTTTAGACCAGAATCATTGCCTGATACACCAGCATTCTTGTTTATAGGTAGACTAATAAAAGATAAAGGTGTTATGGAGTATTTAGAGGCTTGCAAGAGAATTAAGATTGAATATCCTGAAGTAAGGTGTTTACTTGTTGGGCCTTATGATAGCAATCCATCAGCATTACAACCAGAAGAGTTGCAGCCTTTTATAGACGAAAGTATTATCGAGTATTTTGGAGAACAGACCGATGTTAGGCCTTATTTGAAACAGTGTAGCACTTATATATTACCTTCGTATCATGAAGGAACACCTAAGACTGTCCTTGAAGCCATGGCAATAGGACGACCAATTATAACCAGTGATGCTCCAGGATGTAGGGAAACTGTAACAGATGGATACAATGGGTTCCTTGTGTCTATTAAAGATGTAAATGGGTTAGTTGATAAGATGAGAGTCCTAATAGAAGATCGAGAAACAAATAGGATTATGGCAGAACGCAGTTTGAAACTTGCTAAAGAAAAGTATGATGTGAAATTAGTCAATAAATCTATTATGAAAACTATGGAATTATTATAGTGAAAAGGAGAAATTGAAATGAACTTATTTGAAAAAATCAAAAACAGAGAAGAAAAAATTTCACTTGTAGGTCTTGGTTATGTTGGAATGCCAATTGCAGTAGCATTTGCTAAAAAGGCAGAGGTTATTGGATTCGATATTAGTACGGACAAAGTTGAGTTATATAAAAAAGGCATCGATCCAACTAAAGAGGTTGGAGATGATGTGATAAAAGATACAATTGTAGAGTTCACAGCAGATGAGACTAAGCTTAAAGAAGCCAAATTTCACATCGTTGCAGTTCCGACCCCTGTAAATGCTGATCATACACCAAACTTAAAACCAGTAGAATCAGCAAGCAGAACAGTTGGACGAAATCTTACTAAAGGATCAATTGTTGTATTTGAATCTACTGTTTACCCAGGTGTTACAGAAGAAATCTGTATTCCAATTCTTGAAAAAGAGTCTGGAATGAAATGTGGTGAAGATTTCAAAGTAGGATACTCTCCTGAGAGAATCAATCCTGGTGATAAAGTACATAGACTTGAGACAATCGTAAAAGTTGTATCCGGTATGGATGAAGAGTCTCTTGATATTATAGCAAAAGTGTACGAGCTAGTAGTTGATGCCGGAGTACATAGAGCAGAGTCAATTAAAGTTGCTGAAGCTGCAAAGGTTATTGAGAATTCACAGAGAGATATTAATATAGCATTTATGAATGAGCTTTCTATCATTTTTAGTAAGATGGGAATTGATACAAAGGCAGTTCTAAAAGCTGCAGGCACAAAGTGGAACTTCCTAAACTTCTTCCCTGGACTAGTTGGTGGACATTGTATTGGCGTAGATCCATACTACCTCACATACAAAGCTGAACAACTAGGATACCATTCACAAATTATCCTTTCAGGTAGAAGAATCAATGATGATATGGGGAAATATGTGGTTGAGAATTTAATAAAAAATCTCATTAAAGCAGATGTCCCAGTAAAAGATGCAAGAGTTGCTATTCTCGGCTTTACGTTCAAAGAAAACTGTCCTGATACGAGAAATACGAGAGTTATCGATATTGTCAACGAGCTAAAAGAATATGGAATCAATCCGATGATTGCAGATCCGGAGGCAGATGCTGAGGAAGCAAAACATGAGTATGGCATTGTATTTGATTCAGTAGAAGATATAAAAGAGATGGATGCAATAGTTGTAGCTGTTGGCCATGACCAGTTCTTAAGATTTACTCAAAAAGATTTTAATAATATGTTTAAAGAAGGATCTAATGAAAGCAAAGTATTGCTCGATATCAAAGGAATCTTAGATAGAAAAGCATACGAAGTAGCAGGATATAAATACTGGAGACTTTAAGGAAGGGTAGTGCATATCATGGGTTATGGAAATATAACATTTCAACAAGATAGTATTTTTCTCGTAACAGGTGGAGCTGGTTTCATTGGCTCTAACTTGTGTGAAGTTTTATTAGCTAAAGGTTATAAGGTAAGATGCCTAGATGATCTTTCTAATGGTAAACAAGCTAATGTAGACTTATTCATTGTTAATCCTAACTATAATTTTATCAAAGGAGATATAAGAGATCTAGATACTTGCATGAAGGCTTGTGAGGGTGTTGATTATGTACTTAATCAAGCAGCTTGGGGAAGTGTTCCTAGAAGCATTGAGATGCCGTTGCTTTATGAAGAAATCAATATCCGAGGAACACTAAATATGATGGAAGCTGCTAGACAAAACGGAGTGAAGAAGTTTGTCTATGCTTCAAGTTCTTCTGTTTACGGTGATGAACCCAATCTCCCAAAACAAGAGGGGAGAGAAGGTAATTTATTGTCGCCATATGCTTTAACAAAAATGGTTGATGAAGAATATGGAAAGTTATATACAAAACTTTATGGATTAGATACTTATGGTTTAAGATACTTTAACGTATTCGGCAAAAGACAAGATCCAAATGGAGCTTATGCAGCTGTTATTCCTAAGTTTATAAAACAATTACTAAATGATGAAAGGCCTACTATTAATGGTGACGGGAAGCAAAGTAGAGACTTTACTTATATTGAGAATGTAATTGAGGCTAATTTAAAGGCATGTAAAGCAACTTCTAAAGCTGCCGGTGAAGCTTTCAATGTCGCTTATGGTGGAAGAGAGTATTTGATTGATGTTTATCATTCTCTGTGTAAAGCTCTTGGAAAAGAAATTGAACCAATATTTGGACCTGATAGGAAAGGTGATATAAAGCATAGTAATGCTGATATCAATAAAGCGAAAGAGATGCTTGGATATGACCCGAGTTGGAGTTTTGAAAGAGGAATTGAAGCTGCAATAGAATGGTATAGGGAGAATTTATAAAATGACTGAGCCGATTAGGATTTTGCAAGTTTTTGCTGAAATGAATAGAGGTGGAGCAGAGACAATGATTATGAATCTGTATAGGCATATTGATCGAGGAAAAATTCAGTTTGATTTTATTGTACATACCCAAGAAAAATGTGCATTTGACGAAGAGATAGAACAACTTGGAGGTAGAATCTATAGAGTTCCAAAATATGTTGGAAAAAATCATTTAGCCTATAATAATGCTTGGAAAGATTTCTTTATAAGTCATCCTGGTTATAGGATTATTCATGGTCATGTTAGAAGCACTGCGTCAATATATCTTAAAATAGCTAAAAAATATAATTTAACTACGATTGCACATAGTCATAGCACTAATTCGAGAGGAAACAGTATAAGCAGAATAGCGAAAAGAATCTTACAATATTCAATAAGGTATAAATCAGATTATTTATTTGCTTGTTCACATGAGGCTGGATTATGGTTATTTGGTTCAAGGGCAATTAAAAAAGATAATTTCAAGATAATAAAAAATGCAATTGATCTAGAAAAACACACATTTAATCTTGAAGAACGTGATTATGCAAGAAACGAATTAGGGGTTGGAGATAAAATTGTAATAGGGCATGTAGGCAGTTTCACACCTCCTAAAAATCATGATTTTTTAATTGATGTATTTTATGAACTGAGTAAAACTAGCAAAGATTATGTTCTTTTATTGGTAGGGGATGGATATTTAAAAAACATGGTTTTTGATAAGGTTGAAAATCTTGGTTTAAGTGATAAGGTTATATTCACTGGTTCAAGATCTGATGTATACAGAATACTTAAAGCAATGGATATATTTGTATTTCCGTCAATTTTTGAAGGTGTTCCAGTTACTTTGATTGAAGCTCAAGCAATGGGATTACCGTGTCTAATATCAGATAGAATTACAGATGAAATTAAAATATCTAGTAATCTCAAGCACCTATCACTTGACGATACGATAAAGGGTTGGGTAGAACAAATTAGTAAAATGAAATATTATGATAAAGACCAAGAGATATATAGAATGATTAAAGACAAAGGTTACGATATTAGAGAATCAAGTCGAGAGTACCAAAATCTAATAATTGAAATGATAAAAAGAATTGAAAATTAAGTTTCGTTAATTATTTTTTGCTTTGGAGAAAACTTATCTAAAGATTAAAGGCGTGGAGGTGAATAGATGAAAAATTTAAAACTTTTAACTGGTATACTTATTATTGTCATATTCCTTATATCCGTGCTTTTTTCAGAAAATAATAATATGAATCTTAGCATGGTTTTAATTATACTTTCCAGTTCTATGATGCTTTTTTGGGTAAAGGGCATTGTTGGTAATTATACAAATATGACTTTTTTTTTCGTAGCATTTCATATTTTATATGGGATTTCTGGGCCTATTAATGTATTGTGGGGCGATGGACTCCACCGTATATTCTCTCAATCATATAATCTGGAGCCATTCATTTTAGCATACTCTTTGGCAAGTATTGGATTAGTAATTGGTATTGCTTATTTTAATTTGTTGAAAAAAAGATCTTCAGATTATTCAATTGAAGAAAATGCTTTGAGCACAATACAACATAAAAATACATCGTTTTATAAAATTTCGATTCTCTTTTCAATAATTGCCTCGAGCTTTGAAGTTATCAATTTGATTAGGGTTGGTGGTATTGAAATTTTGTTTGGAGGAAAGGCGACATATCAAAGTCTAATCTCAACTCTACCATTAACTTTACCTTCAACTGAGATAATAGTACTTTCATATACGCTATTTGGATTGTATTTGAGTACAGCTGATGAAAAGAAACATAAGAGAAAAATAATTAATAGTATTATGTTTTTAATTATTACATTACCATTCCTATCAATCAAAATGTTGCTAGGGCAGAGGGGGATTTTACTTACTTTATTTGTGTGCCTATTTATAGGTATTACTTATTTTAAACCGATTAGAAAAATTAAACCTAAGATAGTAGTAATCATGTTAGTTTTGTATTTATTCATGAGTTTTTTATTTGCAAATAGATCAATTGCTTTCTTGATTGTAGAAAATCCAAGTTTATTTATAGAGCAAGCGTTTAGTAAAGAAAGACTTTTAGATGCTCTTAATCCTGGTTCGAGCGAATTTGGAACGACTTTTGGGAATTTTAATGAATTTTATAATAAGTATAATGTTGATTTTCAATTAGAGCTTGGTTCTAGTTATCTCGAAGGTTTAGTTATTCCGATACCCTCTTTCATTTACCCTGGTTCTAAACCAAAGCAGATTACGTATGTATTTAGAGATGAGTTTTTTCTTAGTGAAGCAAGTAGAGGTTCTATTGCAGGAACAGGTTTTTCATCATTACTAGAAGCGTACATGAATTTCCACTATATAGGGATTTTTATAGTTTATGCGATATTAGCTTTTTATTTACAAAAAACAGATAAGATTTATAGATATAGATCGTTATACATGATGCTATTATATTTATCAACGATTTCATTAACTATTAGTTTTCATCGAAGTGCTTTTGGGACGGTATTTTCAAGTATATTTTTGATTGCTGTATTAGTTTTTATATTAACCAAAACACTTAAAATTACCGTGAAAACAAACCAATAAATAGTTTATTGTGAGAGGTGTAAAATGAAAAAAAAGATCGTGTTTATTGTTCCCTCTTTAAGAGGCGGTGGAGCTGAGAGAGTTATTACAAATATTCTGCGTAACATCAATAAAAACAAGTTTGACATAGTACTTGTACTAATAAAAAAAGAGGGTGTTTTTCTTAGTATGATACCTGAAAATGTTGAAATTGTTGATTTAAAATCTAATAGGGTTAGGTATGCTTTTTTTAAATTAATAAAAGTAATAAATAACCACAAACCTGACGTGATATTGTCTACATTGGGTCATATGAATCTGGCTCTGTTGTTAATTCGACCATTTTTAAAAAGTAACCCGAGGATACTAGTGAGAGAAGCGAGTACTCCTTCAATGAGTTTATTAGAAATGTCAAAATTTAAGAGAGCAATGTTTAAGTTTTTATACAATTATTTGTATCCTAAAGCCGATCTTGTTATCGCGCAGTGTAACGAAATGAAGGATGACCTAGTTGAGAATTTTAATATTAGAAGTGAAAAAATACAAGCTATTTTCAACCCAATAGATGTTGAAAATATCAAAAATAAACGGGATTTATTTAATCCTTATAATAAGAATGAAGTAAATATTATAGCTGTTGGAAGACTTACTCTTGCGAAAGGCTTTGATACCCTAATTGAGGCTTTTGAAATTGTCAGCAAGAGCATACCCACGGCTCGCCTCTCTATATTAGGAGAGGGGGAATTAAGAGACTCTCTATTACTAAAAGCAAAAGAAAAAAACATTGACAATAAAATTAATATTTTAGGATTTGATGAAAACCCATATCCTTATTACTATTACTCAGATACTTATGTACTTTCCTCTAGGTGGGAGGGTTTCCCCAATACATTGTTAGAAGCGCTAGCTTGTGAAGCGAAAGTCGTTGCAACTGCATGTAAAAGTGGTCCCAAAGAAATAATTGAAAATAATAAATACGGAATATTAGCTGAAGTCAATAATCCAGAAAGCCTTGCTTATGGGATACTGAAATCGTTAGAAGAAAATAACAAGTCAAACAATCGTGCCTTAGTCTTTAGTATTGAGAATATTGTAAAAAAGTATGAAGAGGTATTTTTGATAGAAATAAATGAACTCAAATACAGGTAGCTAGATCTAAAACATCATCAATTTATTGATTTGTTCTGAAGATTCAGTTTGAATAAGGGGTCAAATATCTATGTTTAGACTAATAGAATATTTTAGAAAGAGACAAAATTTTATTATTTATGTGTCACTAAGGGTTCTTGTTATGGCACTCAGTTTAATAACGAATATATTTATTGTTAGGAAATTGTCCGTAAATGATTATGGCATTTTTTCTGTAGCACTTATGTTCATTGGCTTGATTACAACATTTGGATTTAGTTGGAGTTCTTCCTCAATATTATATTTCGGTAGCCGTGAAAAGCTCAAAAGAGGTAATTTAAATCAAACATTTTGGGCGAGAAATATAATAATTGCTGCAAGCTTAGTTATTACGACGATTTTATTTATAGTTTTTAGAAATCAAATTAATTCGTATATAGGATTTGAAGTATCTTTTTTAATTTTAATCTGGCTTTATGTAAGTGTAGCGGAAGATTATTTAAATCAATACTTTCTAGCAATAAAAAAACAACTTTTGTCTAGTTTGTTATCCGTTACTGCAAAGGTTATTTATTTAGGTCTAATATTATTATTTTCTTTTGACATTAAGACACTAATAATAATGAATATAATCAGTCATGCCACTGTTCTATTATATATCTTAGGTATTAATAAGCGAGATGTAGGAAAATTTGAATTTGATAAAAATTGGTTTAAAGAAATATTGAACTTTTCATTATGGCAGTTGTTTGGGTTCTCGGGGCTTTATCTCATAAATTTCGGTGATACTTCAGTTATAAAATACTTTATGACAACAGAAGATGTTGGGCTATACAACGCTGCTTACAAGCTATTCGATGCCATTGCAAATTTTGCATTTGTCATAAGTAGTTATTATGCTGGAAGTGTATCGCAATATTTCGAAAAAACAGAACATAAAAATATTAAAAGTTTTTTTTATAGAGATAGAATAATAATTTTTGGGTTGAGTACAGCTTTACATATAGCTGTAATGGTGTTTTCAAAGCCTATAATTTTATTGTTGTATGGAGAAAAATATATTGATTCAATATTAATTTTCAATGTGTTAATGATTGGTAGTATTTTTAGGTATCTTTCTGTATTCTATATGTTATATTTCAATACCAACAGAAAACATAAGTTGCAGCAGAACATTAACATATTTAGAGCGATTCTCAATTTGGTCTTAGATATTATTTTCATAAAAATGTTCGGACTTGTTGGGCCGGCAATAGGTACAACTGTTGCAATGATTTTAACTTTTATTATTTCTGCTTTCTATTGTGAAAAGAGAATTAAGATAGCATCTGAAGCTTAAAAATCCTTTGTATTATATTTGATTTAAAATAATAACGATATACAATGCAAGAAAGGGGTGTTCTAGAATGATACCAAATTGGAATTATCTTGTTACACAATATAAATATTATAACTTAAATAACTTAACTAAATATTATGATAGTTTTAATGAAGTTATATTAGACGCGGAAAAAAGCATGTTAGATCCAACTGCGATTTTAGAATATATGAAATGGGGATACATACTATCAGACAGGACTATCATCAAAAACATTAGACGGACACCATGGATATCAAAGCCAGATGGAGAACAGTGGGAACATAGTCTTATAAATGAATATAATATCAATAATATTTCCGATGAAAGTACGTTAATTAATAAATTTGTTGCACTATTATTAGATGAAATATCCAAGTTTCTAGATAATAAGGATAGCATTGGAATCTTATTATCAGGTGGCATGGATAGCCGTATTTGTGCAATGCTTATTAATGAGTTAATTAACAGAGGTGATTTTAAAGGAAGCGTGGTTGGGATTACATGGGGTGATGAGAATTCGAGAGATGTTCAATATTCTAGGGAAATTTGTAAGTTATTTAACTGGGAAAGTGTTGTCTTGCCAATCGATGAAAATATTCTTTTAAAGAATATTGATGTTGCTGCTGGATATGGTGCTATGGCTTCACCTATACATCTGCATAATATGGTAGGTGTAAGCAAATTAGAAGGGTTAGATGGAATTTTAGCAGCAAGTTATGGGGATAGTATTGGGCGCGCAGAATATTCAGGAATGCACATTTCAAATTTAAAACCAATGGCAGAGAAAAAGCTTTACAATAAAGAATTATTACTCAACAAGGAAATGGTAAAAATAAGAAAAAGTGAAGCTTATAATGATATAGTGGACTATTATTATAATAAAGATGAGTGGAACGGAAGAACTGAATTTGATTATCAAGCTTTTTACATGAGAAACAAGCTACAATGGTGTATGGATATTATTAATGAAAAGATTCCGTTACATCAATTATTTACTTCACCTGAAGTATATCAGTTCATTTTTTCGTTGAAATGGGAGTTAAGAAATAATCGGATTTACGAAAAAATGTTAAAACTAATGGAACCTCGATTGTTAGAGATACCTTGGGCAAGAACTGGTGCAATCTATGGAAGTTCCAGTACTAGACCATTGGATAGTTACAAAAAGAATTTCCATGAATACCATAGATGGATTCGTAATGATTTAAGAAAACCAATTAAAGATCTAATTCTATCAAAAGAGATTGAAAATACAGGCATTTTTGATATGGATGCTATTGAAACAATCTACTCAATTTATCCCAAACGATCAAAGGAAGGTTTAAATATTTATGATGAATGGTTTATTTGGATAGCATCTATATCTAAGATGATCAAAACTTATGACGACAATTTATTAGTTGATGAGTTACCACAATCGTCTCGGAACTCTAGATTGAATACTATCAGAGCCAAATTTAGTTATAATATACTTGAATTAAGTCAATCAAGTAAGCTGCATTTATATAATTTGAAGAATAAATTTAAATAACCTCTTATAACAATTAACACACTGAAAAGGCTAACGGAGGTGACCATAACCAATGAACATATTAGTAACTGGAGGTTTAGACTTTATCGGCAGCCATACAACAATAGAACTAATCAAAAATAACCATACCGTTTTCATAGCTGATAATCTTATCAACTCTAAGATTGAAGTACTGGACAAGCTATTTACTATAATGGGCATCAAACCAACTTTCTATCAGATTGATGCGATGGATGAAGCGAAGTTAGAAGAAATCTTCGTTAAGCATAAAATCGATGGTGTGATTCACTTCGCTGGTCTAAAAGCTGTTGGGGAGTCTGTTTCCAAGCCACTTGAGTATTACTATAATAATTTGGTAAGTACGGTGGTGCTAAGCAGAATGTGTGTGGAGTACGGAGTTAGGAAGTTTGTGTTCGGTTCATCGGCAACAGTGTATGGTGATCAGCCATCTCCGCTGAAAGAAGATATGGAGCTTAGGGAGACAACTAATCCATACGGTGAGACCAAAGCTATGAGAGAGCGAATTTTGACAGATACGGTTCATGCTAATGATGGATTTTCAGTGAGTCTACTTAGATATTTCAATCCAGTGGGTGCCCATGAGAGTGGATTGATTGGAGAAGATCCTAACGGTATTCTGAACAATCTTATGCCTGTCGTGACAAAAGTGGCTAAGGGTCAATTAGAGAAGTTAAGTGTATTCGGAAACGACTATGATACAATAGATGGGACAGGCGTTCGTGATTATATCCATGTGGTTGATCTTGCCAAAGGTCATGTAAAGGCCATTGAAAATCTTAAAGATGGTGTTAACATCTATAACCTTGGAACCGGCAGAGGAACTTCTGTTTTAGAACTTGTTAATTCCTTTATGAAGGTCAATGACGCAGATGTTCCTTTTGAGATTGTTGGAAGACGTCCGGGTGATATTGCAATCTGCTATGCGGATGCGAGTAAAGCTGAGCAGGAGCTTGGTTGGAAAGCAGAACTTGGGATCGAAGAAATGGTTAGGGATGCATGGAAGTTTGAGCAGAATAATAGATAAGTCGATAGAAGTAGTTGATTCACCTGTTGTATCTTCCCCAGATCGCCAATCCCCTGAGCCCCAAGTTACCAAGATACCATTCATCACATAGGGGGATCTGATAAAGCGTAGATGTTACATTAGTTGATTAGGGTGATGGAGAGAATGGGTGTTTAATATGATTCTGGTTGACTTTCCGGATAGGTAGTGAAAGAGTACGGACAATATAAGAATACTGACATAATACATCAAAGAGAACGGGCATGAAAAGAGTAAGTTAGATAGCTTTGCCCGTTCCACTATTTGATGAAAAGTGCAGCTTTTATTATGATGAGACCGGGAACGTTCGCAAGTTTAGATTGACAGAGAATGGTGTGAATGCAGAAGAAGGCATTGCTAAAGATTTTATTCTCGGAGGTGTGTTATTCAAGAGTGATACCCCTCCATGCAACGTAGACTTGTTGTTTGATGAGCTGAAAATAAACACACCAGAAATTAAGTTTAGGACATTAGCGGGTAAAAAATCAAACTTCTGGACAGCAATAAGCAAGAAACCGATTCAGCAATTTCTTTCATGGCTTGATAGCAGCGGACTCTATGTCCATTATGCTACGTTAAATAATATGTACTTTTCTGTCGTAGATATTGTTGATTCCCTATTTGCTGCCCAGCCACAGTTCAACTTCGGACTAGAGTGGGCACAAGCTCTGAAGGCCAGTTTACATAGATTTGTTATAACCCATATAGATGAGATCCTTTCAATACTCCATAGCTATAATTATCCAAGTTTAGATAAAGAAGATATTAAGAATTTTTGCTATGAGCTAAGCGATCTTATACAATCCTATGGTGACGAAGATTTCTATCTAGAGAATTTCGGGCAATTACTGAAAGTAAATGGACGTAAGGGAGAGTTGGTCTTTATTGAAGATAACACACCTGGCTTATTAGTGGAGGAATATTTCGGACTAAGAGATGGTAGATGTGCATTCTATAAAGATTCTATATATTTTTTTGATGAAGAAGCTGAGGCAGAATTAGCATTAAAGAATACGATTTACACTCTAAATGGCGAGAAGCTGTCCAATTTCAAATTCATTGATTCTAAGAATGAGCGACTGATCCAGATATCTGATGTTTGGGTGGGCTTGCTCGGAAAGTTATTTGCAGAGTTAGATCAGTCTACGCCAGAAATGATCATAAGAAAAATGGAATCACTTACTCAGGAGCAGAAGGAATGTATCCGTATAATAAACTCACTAATAGACAGTGCTGAAAGGCTTTGCAGGGGATTGATTCAGAGTGTGAATAGTATTGAGATGATTCAGAATAGAGGATCGTTATTGGCGTTGATGGATAAATTAATCTGATGGTTTGCTGATAAATGTGAAAACGGTTATTGTATGGGAGGGATATTCATTGAAGAAAGAATATTATTTGTCTGATGCGAAGTTCATTTATTCTAAGGATGAGTTAGGATATCAGGAAGTTTTGGATGATTTTAAAAATGCTGAAGAAATTATCATTGTCACTTTCAATATTTCTGAGAAACAGTCCTTGCTCATTCAACAGCTATCTGAAACTTCTTCAGATACAGAAATAAGTATATTTACGAATATACCTTCGAGGTGGGATACATATTATGGAGACAGTTATAAGAATGCAGCGAGGAAGAAGATAAATATATATCTGACTAAATTAAAACCAGATAGTATTGGGCAGAAAGTTAGTGTTTTCTTTAATTTTGAAAACCACGGAAAAATCATAATGACAAATAATCTGGCATATGTTGGTTCAGCAAATTATTCTGAGGAAAGCAAACATAACATTGAATTTGGAATTATAAGTCGTGATATTGATTTTATTACATTTTTGAAAGAAGAAGTTACTAAAGAACTTGAAAAGTCATCAACTCCATATTTTGAATATGATTATCTTCCATTGCTACTGGAAATAAAAATGCATTTATCAAACTTGTTTGCCCTTAAAGAAGAGTTGTTTGATCAGGTATACTCTTATTATGACGATTTAGATGGAAAAGGGTATTTTTATAATAATACAGAAGAAAGACTAAACCAGAGAACAATAGATAACATTATTGGAGAGTTAGATAATTGTTCAGAACTCATGAGCAAAATTTATGATGCTGCTGATCAATTGACAGAGGATAAGGACCTCTTAGAGGAACTAAATGATTATTATAAGATCTTAAGAACTTTAGAAAATCAATTTGAAGACTTATCCTCAAACGAAGAAGTATATGAATTAGCTTGTTTTGACTCTTCAGAACGGGCAAATCAGAAAATTCAAGATAAATATAGTGTAGAAGCTTATGACGAATATTTAGAGGGTTATGTTCAGAAGGCAATGGATAGCGTCCATGAAGCATTTCAGGATTTATGTCAGGAAGCAAAAGGGTCATTAGATGAAATGCTTAAAATATTAGATGATTATTTAGATTCATCAAAAATAGCACTAGAAAAATTTGAAGAATTAGAGTTTAGAAAGGTAAATGAAAATATAGATAACACATAATGTTAAAGGAGGCCTCAATTCATGGACACAAAGTCAACCTTCAAAGGCACTATAATTTCAATACAGCCTCGCATTCGTTTAACCAGGTCCTTCGACGAGTCCTCTCATACATACCCAGGCTATGCCATTACCTTGGAGGGAGAACTGGACAACACAAATACCACCTTCTCCATCGGCATCGGCAAAACGGTCCATGCCAAACATCAATTCAAAGTAAATGACATTATCCCCGGTGAATGTGTTCCAGTACCGGATCCTGACACCGAACCTACTCAATATTACAAAGTTTCAAAGCTTAAAGTCATCTCATGGTACCATCACTAACACATCATCACCTTGAGAACTGGTGTCGCCGGAGCTGGAAGTTTACAGAGAAAGAGGAAACCGCAGACTAGCAGCCGGGACATATGAGGTTTTCTGTAGTAGCTGCACGTGGGGAGCTAGGATGCCGATTGAGATTATTATTGATAATTGGAATCCAAGAGGCAGGAAGAAATATAGATTTGAGACATTCTGTTATGGTCCATTAGGTTGTAAGCTGTATAAGGCTGGCCCCAATCGTAAGGTGGAAGGCCGGAACGGTATAGTGTACATCGAGGAAGATTGGGTTGATGGTATGAATGTGGAGCATAGGGATCCAGACGAACAGGAATCAATAGAAGAAACGGAGGGATATGAGTGGGATTATTTGACTTTCTTAAAAAGCGAAACAATCAAAATAAACAGATTAGCAAATCAAAAGACAAGAAGGATTTCGACATCAGCTCTATGATAAGTATTAAGTCAGAGATTATCAATACCCCATCCGAGCCTGAGGTTATTCCTGTTGAGAAGATAATCAAAGGCATGAAACTAAATGATGTAGGCTTATATCCACATGAAATACTTCTACTTTCTTATGCACCCAAATATTATCTTGAAGGCAATTCTTATCCTGGATTCTGGTGGTATAAGTACGGTGTTAAAGATGTTGATAAGTGCTTGATATCATTGAAAGATAGAGGCTTTCTCCAAATTGGATCGTTGCGATCGGCAATTGAAAAAGAGATAGCTGCTGTGCTAAAGGATGTATTAAAAGATAATGGATTAAAAGTCTCAGGCAAGAAGGCTGAGTTAGTTCAGCGTCTTATGGATGAAGTACCTGAAGCAACACTGAAAGACATATTCACAAAATATACATACGAGCTGACAGATGCAGGCAAAGAAATTCTAAAGAAAGAAGAATACATTCCATATATCCATCTTCATGGAATTGAGGATCTGGATATCTGGTCTTTAAGTAAGAAAGTGCAGGATAAACCTGGCTACCCATACAGAGATGTTATTTGGGGATATTTGAATGAAAGAAGTATGGTTCATATAAAAAATAAAGACTTTGGATTGTATAGAAACTGTCGTTTTTCAATGTCAGAGTTTGTAAAGGAAGAAGGCAAGCTAGACAATGCTTTTTCTCTTTTAGCAGAGGTCATCCTTTATGATTTAAGTGGATTATCAAACGGTTTTAGTATGCAGTTTATGGATATTTATGGTGATAACTACTTTCCCTACAAGAATTCAATTGTTACAATGGCTCCGGGAATAACTAGCAGAGTTGTTGATTATCAAGAGAAGAAAGGCTTATCTGATGATGGACTAAAGAATAAGTTGTTAGAAGAGATGAGTAGAATTCAATTATCTTTCAGTTTATTTTCAGCAGACGAATGTGTTGAGATTGTACACATGGAAATACATAAGGATGAAGAGAACCTTCAAAAACTTTATAATAAAGTAAAGAGACGGCTTAAGAAGGAGTACGGGTTGAAGAAATAAGAAAATGTAATTGGAGGTGACAGTAAATTGGAAATGCTAATATTTTATTTTTTACTGGCATTGGGAGTAATTGTGCTACCTAGATATATAAGGTATAAAGGTTCTACTTATAAGATTACCAGTGGAAACAGCTTTTTTAAAACAGTATTTGATAAAGGGAACTATGGAGAATTCCTTACATTTAATAAACTCGAGAAGCTGAATGGTCACCATAAGTTAATGACTAACCTATATATACCAAAGGAAGATGGGTCTACTACTGAAATAGATTTGGTTATGATATCAGAAACAGGAATTTATGTCTTTGAATCAAAGAATTATAGTGGATGGATCTTCGGAGATGAAAAGCAAAAGAACTGGACTCAAACTTTACAAAATAAACAGAAGAATAAGTTCTTTAATCCAATCTGGCAGAACAAAGGGCATATAGGTGCTTTGAAATCTGAAGTAGGAATTGATGATGTGGACTTATATAAATCCTATATCATATTCAGCGAAAGGTGCACACTTAAGAAGGTTAACGTAGAATCTAAGAATGTCAAAGTCATTAAAAGAGACAGTCTTTTGAATCATATAAAGAGAGACTTGCTTGAATCAACTAAAGTGTTAAGTATAGAGCAGATTGATGGTATTTATGAAAATCTAGGCAAGTATTGCCTGGCTGATGATAGGCTTAAGCAAGGTCATATTGACGAAATAAAATTGAAAAAAGTTAATAAGTTCTAAAGCAAATTGGACTGTCTGTGTCGAATATATTCTATGTCGAATATATAAAGTATATTTATTTTATATTATAAGCGCTTCCGCGCTCCCATTGAGGGTGTAAATAAGTCTGTGTCTAAGAAAAAGTTTATATCCTAACTGACAAGAAATAATTGATTTGAATCAAGTAAATTTTTGCTAAAACTTATTGGTTTTATATTTGCTAGGGTTATGGATTTTATGCATAAAATCTTATCATTCTAGCAATAGTTTTTATAATTGGGTAAATATGTCTAAATACCAGTCATTAATGTTTTTCCGAAGCTTTATTGGCTTTCTTTTTAATAAAAGATAGGTCTTTAAAATATTTTGGTGTTACCTTTGATATTCAGAGATCCTATCTTCAAAGAAGATCATAAGCTGATTTACGACCATGTCCCAGTTTCTATATCTTTGGGTCCATTTTTTTATGATGTTCTGGCTAGCTAGATAGAGCATTTTCTCTAGAGTCTGATCGGATGGGAAAATGGACTTTGTTTTTGTCACCTTCCTAAACTGGCGATGCAAGCCTTCTATGACGTTTGTAGTGTACATAATTCTTCTAATTTCTGAAGGGAACTTGAAAAAGGGTGATAGTACATCCCAGTTGGTATCCCAGCTCTTTATGGCATAAGGATACTTTTTGCCCCATTTTTCTTCTAGCTGGGTTAGTTTTTCATAGGCTAATTCTTCATTAACTGCAGTATATACTTCTTTAAAATCAGCAGCAAATGCCTTCCTATCTTTATAGTGTAAGCGTCCAATAATCTCATGGATTTAAAATCAATAAAAGGCATGAGACAATAGACTTCAAAAGAGTACTTTTATAGTTCACCGAGTACTCGGTGAACTATAAAAGCTTGAAAGGAGAGATCTCA